>CANIXE010000284.1 GCA_947470885.1 Planctomycetota bacterium | reverse complement strand
ATGCCCACCACCATGGTAATTCCCGCATCTTGGTACGGGGCGGCTAAGCCTTCGACCACCAGATGCAGGGCCCCGGGGTGCCCCAGCAGGGGGGTGATGTCCTTGAAGGTGATCCCCGGCTTCGGGAAATCCGGAACGTCGCGGATCAGGGAGCTGAGGTCCATGGCATATTCCAGAGGTTTAGGCCAACAGGCCCTTGGTGCTGGGAATGCCGCTGCCAGTGACCTTGATCGCCTGGCGCAGGGCCCGGGCGAAGGCCTTGAAGCCGGCTTCGACGATGTGGTGGCTGTTCCGCCCGCAGCGTTGGTGCAGGTGGACGCAGATCCGGGCGTTGTCCGTGAGCCCGCCGAAGAATTCCGGGATCAGCTCGGTGGCCCAGGCTCCCAGCATCGCTGCTTCCGGCTTCAGGTCGTACACCAGGTAGGGCCGGCCGCTGATGTCCACGGTGGCCTCCACCAGGGCCTCATCCAACGGACAGGCGATGTGGCCGAAGCGTTCGATGCCCGTGCGCTCCCCCAGGGCCTGGCGCAGGGCCTGGCCCATGACGATGCCAATGTCCTCGGTGGTGTGGTGGCCATCGATGTGGAGGTCGCCCTTGCAGGCCACGTGGAGGGTCGTGCCGCTGTGCTTGGCCAGGGCCTCCAGCATGTGGTCGAGGAAACCGATGCCGGTGGCGATCTGGGCCGGACCTGGGGTGTCGAGGTCCCAGGTGACGGTGATGTCGGTTTCTTTGGTGGTGCGGCTGAGGGTGGCGGCGCGGGGCATGGTGGGCGGATGCTAGGCCGGCGGCAGGGGCCGCCAAGGCCGCCCCTTGAGCGGGTGGCGTTCAGGCAACGTTGGGGCCCATGTGGCGTACCGCGACGATCCTGGTCTGTTGGGCGACGGCGCTGGCCGCCGCTGAGCCCCTGCGTTGGTTGGGTGGTCCCGGGCAGGTGGCCGGCCAGCCGGCTGCCGTCGGCCAGAACGTGGCCCCGGGGACGCTGCTGGCGTCTGCCGCCGGGCCGGCGGTGGTGGAACTGGGCCGGTCCCTGGAGGGGGTCCTGACCCTGGCGCCCGACAGCCGGGCGGTGGCCAGCGTCGACGGCCAGGACCTGATCATCCGAGTGATGGCTGGGCGCATCCAGGTGCGGGTGGGCGGGCCCGGGACCTGCGCCCGGGTGCGCCTGCGCAATGAGGGCGGGGAAGTGCGCTTCATCCGTGGGTTGGCCCAGGTCGAGGCCGGTGGCGCCCTGGTGCTGATCGCCGGCGAGGCGTCCAGCCGGATTCTCAAACCGGACGGCGGCGGCGGCCCTTGGCGGGACTTGGCTCCCCGGCATTACCTGAACCTCCCTGGGGGCGATGAAGAAACAGTGATGCTTCGGCCCCAGCTGGGGGATTTGCCCCTGGGGGAACAGGCCGCCGGCCGTCGGCCGCCCCCCGCGCCGGCGGTGAGTGGCTTGGATCCCTGGCAGCGGGATGATGCGGCGGTGGCCCTCCTGGACCGTTTGCTGACCAACGATCCCCCCGCCGGCCGGATCGCCCTTCGCACCCTGGCCCGCTGGGAACCCGCAGCGGCCCTCCTGGCCCTCCAGGAGGCCGTGGTGAAAAATCATCCCGAGGCCCAGGGCCTGACCCTGGAGGTGGCCATGGGCAATCCGGAGGTGGCTCATCTCGCGGTGATCGGAACTGGTCTGGTGGTGCCCGACCAGATCCAGGCCATTTGTGCGGCGGTATGTCTGGCCTTGCCCCAGCGAAAGGAGGCCATCACGGTGGCGGTTGCCGCGGCCTTCCCCACCGCGGGACGTTAATCCTGGAAAACGCAATTGGAGCGCACCTGCTGCGTTACTTCAAACCTCGCATGGCGCTGCCATGCCACGGCTTGAAGCGCCTTGCATCTGCGCACCACGTGCGTTTCCAGACGCGCCCTTTGGGTGAAACAACGGTCGAGGAAAAAGTTGAAAAATACAGCAGGGATTCTGCAAAAGGCCAACTCAACTGCGTTATTAAGGTTCAATATCGCCTCGGTGACCAAGTCGCAAACGCGGGTATATTTCGCCGATGCCTTTTTGATCGGTGCGGCTGTCACAGGCTCACCGCCAGTGCAGATTTACGACCTTCGCCATTGATCAGGGTCGAATCCAGATTTTACCACCAGTGGGCGGGGGATTTGTCCACCAGGCGGGACCGCAGCTCGGCAAAATTCTGCCACGAGCAATGGCCATCCTGGAAGAAAATCGTCGATCCATTGGGGCGATTGTCACCGCCCAGGTGCGAGGAGTCGTCAAGTTCCTGGGCGACATTGGTGAATCTCCCATCGTCCCGCTGGACGATGTAGTCCACCACCATCGCCCGGCGGCTGGTACCGGTTTGGGTGGTGGAGGATACCCACTGTATCTCCAGATCCGTCAGGTCAGATTTCAATTCTGGCCACCCTCCCACGGGATTCTGGAGACCGTCCTCCCGCTGGATAACGAAGTGGTAGGTGGCCAGGCGCACCTCCGGATTGCCCGAACGGAACCAACGGGCATCCCGGATCGAGGGGGCCGTGGACGGACAGAAAAACAGTTTCCAGGGCAGGTCCCAATCCTGAACCAGAGCATCGACCCAGGTCCGGTCCAGGTCGCACAGCCATCTGCCCCAGCCGGTGTCGGCGATGCCGAGATTGCCCTCCCGATCGTTGCCCCGGGTGAGGAGGATCATCCCCAACTGCCGTTCATTGCCCATGCAGGTGCTTTTCTGGGCATTCCGCCGGACGATCGCCAGGCCGGCCAGGAGCATTCCCGCGAGGATGGCGATGATCGAGATGACCACCAGCAGTTCGACGAGGGTAAAGGCCTTGGGGATTTGGAGTGCCGATGCCATGGCCGGAGTCTGGTCGGGAGCCTCCCGTTCGTCATGTGGGATTCTGGTTCAATCGGTGCGTCTGGATTACTGGGGTCAGGGGGACCTGGGGGAATTCTCCACGGAATTTCCTTCTCATGCCTGGGAATCCACGAGGTGGCTGGCGATGCCATCGGGTTCGTGGAGGATCAGACTCTCCGGGGTGACCTGAATCGGCCGCGTTTCCCGGTGGGCGGCCAGCCGATCCTGGGCGATGGCCAGGTCGTCCACCTCCAGCCAGATGGCGTGTTGCCGGGCGGCAGTGTCGATGCGGACATGCTCGGCCATCCCCGGGAGGTTCACGGTCCATGTCCCATCGGCTCCGCGATCCAGGAGCAGGCCCAGGACCTGGCCATGGAAGTCGGCCACTGCCCCGGAATCCGCGGGATCTGGTCTGGACATGAAAAAGCCCGTCTGCCGGTGATGGACCGGCGGACGGGCTTTTTCATGCACATTGCTGGCGAATTATTTCGCCGGGAAGCGGAACGGAACGGCAGGCAGACCCGCCTTGTTCACCAGATTGCCGTCGGGGCTGTTGGCCCAGTTGTAGCGCACCGCCACTGGGGTTGCCACCGTCGGGCTGCTCACCTCGACGGTCTGGTCCACGATCTCGGCGGTGGCGGGGACGAACAGGCCATCCTCGCCGGCGATCAGGAAGGCCTTCAAGGCGCCGTCCTTGGCCGCCAGGCCCTCGGCGTGGTCGAAGGTGATCACGGCTTTGCCGTTGTTGACGGTCATCCCCTTGAACGCCGGGCCTGAGAATTCCACGACCTTGCCGTAGTCCTTGGCCAGGGCGTT
>CANIXE010000283.1 GCA_947470885.1 Planctomycetota bacterium | reverse complement strand
GTCCTCCTCCGCCAGTCCGGCCTTGGCCACCGCTGCGGTCAGGGCGTCTTGGCGCTCTCCGATGAATTCCGCCACCCGCTGGGGCTCCGTTTGATCGGCTTCCCCGTCGCAGATCAGGTTGGCCTGATGGCCAGGGGCCAGGGGCACGGCGAACCAGCCAGGGCTCCAGGCATCGCCGCTGCCGGCCATTCCCCGTTCCACTTCCAGGGGATGGGGAATGGCCTTGAGGGCTTCCGGCCCGGAATGATAGATCCCAGCATCCATCCAACAGGTGAAACGGCGGTCCGGGGACGGTGTGAAGCGGAACCCCGGGCGATCCGTCAGGGGGGCGGTATGCTGCTGGAAATGCTGTAAAGCCCCTTCATTCAACCGGGTTTCGCTGTGGAAACTCCGGTCTTCCAGGTCGATGCGCACGGTGAGGTGGACCCGGGCGTTGGCCGGCAGGGGCGTGCCCCAGGCCGCCGGGCCGGAATCCCTGGAAAAACGCAGGATCACGGTGTTTCTATCCTGGAGCATGTCTGCGGTCAGGGTCACCGCGACAGTCCGGCCATCCCCGGCATTGGCGAGGAACCGCCAGACCGCCGGCGGGCCGGCTTCGAAGCGCACCAGATTGTGCCGGTCCAGGGGGGTGATGAAGCCATCGGCATCGATCCACACCCTGACCCGCTTGGCCAGGACATGGCGATCGCAGGGGGCGGTGGGGTGGAGGTTCGCCGCCATCAAGGCGTCGTATTTCGAACGGATCTGACCCAGATCCACCGCTAGGCGGGACATCCCGCCCCGGCCATTGGTCAACAGGACGGTACCGGTCAGATCAGTCCGGGCCGGATGCCCCAGGGGCCGGGCAGGCAGGTGGAGGACCGGGCCGCCCAGGGCTTTGCCCCCGAGATGCACCAGTTCCACCGTGCTGTCCCCATCATCCTGGGGCGGCAGGGCGGCGATGTGGCCGGCCTGGACCTGAATCGAGCGGAGGTTCACCACCACAGCGCCCCGGCGCCAGACCAGGCGGAAGGGTTGATCATCATGGGCCACCAGCCAGTGGCCCGGGGGTACGCAGACCGTGCGGTTGGTGTCGGCGGTGGACCAGGGGCACACCGGGGGCAGGCCACCCCGGGCCGCCCCGGCTTTCAAAGCTCCCAACAAATCCGCGGCGGCTTCCCGGGCATCCAGGCGAACGCAACCAGCAAGGAAGCGCACTGGGTCCTCGGCGACCCAGGCGGCAAGATCCCGCCACGCCACCGGGCCGGTGGCGTGGTCGTCAAGATGCCGGGCCAGGCAGCCATAGGCAAATGCCGCCACCGCCCGATCCCGCCGATATGCCGTGCCGGATCCTGGGATCGCCGGCGCTCCCAGGCAGACGCAGGCGAGGGGAGGCAGGTGAATGCGCCAGCCGCCCTGGGCGGTGACTTCGATCCCGGGCAAAGCATCCCCGGTGGTTTCCTCCTGGGTGATGCCCAGGACGGTATGGGCCGGCAAGTCCAGGATCTGGGGCTGGAGGCGGTCAGGATTCACCAGGATTAGGAGGGCCTGGTCGGCGGTCTGCCGGCGGCAGGCCCACACCGGGGAACCGGTCGGACTGATCCGGGTGACCGACGCTTCATCGAAAAAGCAGGGATGTTCCGCCAACAGCAGGTTCAACGCCGCGAGATCCGGCACCAGGTTGTCAGGGTTGCCCCAGCGCATCCCCCGGCTCTGGTGGACTTCCAATTTTTCCGTGGCCAGCCATTCGACGCCGGCGGTGAACCCATAGCCGCCGCAGTGGCTGACCAGGGCTGACAACCGGCTGCGCATCCGCGCCCAGGCCCGGCCCTGCTTGGCCAGACGGTCATTGTCATGGGTTTCGCTGTAATGGATCAGCACGCCCCGCTGGGCGGCATGGCCGTGGCAGTGGTCCAGGTAGCTGGTTAATTCACCGGCGCTGTAGTTCTGGAACAGCTCGCTGTAGGCCCACTGCATGCCGCCATCGGTCATCAATCCAGAGGTGGCCTCCCACGAACCCCCCAGGCCTTCCAGGAGGAACACCGCCTCCGGGTGGTGCTGGCGGACCCGGGCGATGATGTATTGCCAGGCCGGCAGGGGGACCATGTATCCCGCATCGCAGCGGAAGCCGTCGACGCCCCGGTCGCACCACACCAGCAGGCTGCGGGCGATCTCCTCCCACAGTTCCACATGGCGTTGGTCCAGCTCCACCAGGTCCTCCCAGGTGTTGCCCCAGGCCCCGGGGGAATGGAATTTCCCGTCGGCATCCCGCTTGAACCATTCCGGGTGCTGGTCCATCAGGGTCGAACCCCAGCCCGTGTGGTTGATGACGATATCGAGGAACACCCGGCAATGGCGGGCGTGGGCCCCGGCAGTGAGTTCCCGGAACTGGTCGACGGCAGTGGTCTTTTTGTCGAATTCCACCAGGGCCGGATCGATGGCGGTTAGATCGGTGCAGGCGTAGGGGCTGCCGAACCGGCCATAGCGGGCGTAGGTGGTGGGGGTGGGACTGACCGGCAGCAGGTGGAGGATGGTGCAACCCAGGCGACCGCAGATGTGGGGTAGCTCCCGCAGCAGGTCCCTCAACGTGCCGCTGGGGGGGATGACCGTCCAGCCATGCTGGTCGAAGATCGCCACTTGTTCATCCCGCAGGGGATCCCGGGTGGAAGCCAGGAATTTGCTGGCGCCGAACATCCGGGGGAAGGCGCAGTAGATCAGATTGGCCGTGCGGCAGGAATCCGGGTGGATGCTGATGCCCACATCATCGCCGGTCGGCCAGGTCTGGATCCCCCGGTCATCCACCAGATAGGGCTTGGCCCGGAAATGGCCAATGTCGGTCAACGGTAGATCCACCACCCAACGGCCGTCGAGCTGGCGCATCGGCACGTCCCGCCAGCTCTGCCCGGCGAATTCCCCCTGGCCCCCCAGGCTGGCGACGACTTCCTCCCGCAGGCGCACGCCCCGGCCCAGGTTGGTCCGCAGCAGCGCCCTCAGGCCCGGCCCAGTGACTGACCCGGCATCTAAGATGAACGTGACCCGATCGCCACAGAACTGCAGGAGGTGGCTGCCCGGCCCGGGGATCATCGTCAACATGGCATCGGCTCCTGTTCCGGCATCGTGACAAAGGCATCCCCCGGCGCTAGACGCAGCCGGTGTATCCGTCTGGTCGTCGCACCGCCTGGAATCAGGGAAAAGTACGGCCTAGGTCCGGGGTTGTGGGTTGGATCAAAATTCGGCGCCACCCTGGAGGACCACCTGGCGACCGATCAGGCTGGCATTGTGCTCCTCCCGGTAATCCGTCAGGTATTGCGCATCGGTGCGGAACGCTTCGGCGTGTTCCGTATCGAACAGGTCCAGGGCTGCCAGGCGGACCCAGGTGGTGACGTTGGCAAAACGCTGCTGATAACCCACCGAGGCATCCAGGGTGGCATAGGCCGGGATGTCCTGGACCGCGAGGATGCCGGCGAACATGTCACTGTTGCCCAGGCTGTACACGGTACGCCCCGCCACGAGGCGGCTGGCGGCGCCGAGGGTCCAGCCACCCACCGCCATATCGAGGCCAATGCTGGCCTTCCAGCGGGGCGGGGCGTTGAATTCCCGGCCCAGATCCACGTCGTAGGCGAATTGGCGACCGAACACCGGGTCCATTACCCCGTCGCTCTGGTAGACCACCGGATCCCGGTAACGGAATTGCTGGAAGG
>CANIXE010000282.1 GCA_947470885.1 Planctomycetota bacterium | reverse complement strand
GGGCCAGCTCCATGGCATCCTCGCCGTGGACACCCCCCGGTTGTGGCTGTCTATGGCGGTCATTGGCGCGACCCTGGTCAGCCTGGGCGGTTTGCAGCAGACCCTGGCCCGGGATGGCTATCAGGGCGGTGAACCCTACGCCCTGACGATGTTCGCCGCCGCCGGCGTGCTGGTGATGGTCCTGGCGGCGGACCTGCTGGCCCTGTTCGTCGGCCTGGAAATCGCCTCTCTGTCGGTGTACGCCCTGGTCGGTCTGCGCCGTCACAACCTGGAATCCAACGAAGGCTTGTTCAAATACTTCGTCATGGGCGCGGTGTTCAGCGCGATCTTCCTCTATGGCGCGGCCCTGACCTACGGCGCCACCGGCAGTACCCACTTCGGTCAGGTGGCCTTGGCCGGTCGGCAGCCCCTGCTGATCGCCGGTGCGACCCTGATGGCCATCGGGCTGCTCTTCAAGGTCGGTGCGGTGCCCTTCCACTTCTGGTCCCCGGATGCCTACACCGGCGCCCCCGTGGCCGTCACCGGTTTCATGGGCGCGGTCATCAAGGTCGGTGGCTTCGCCGCCCTGGGGGCCATCTGGCTGAACTTGGCGGCGGCCCTGTCGTCCGGCGCATCGGTGGTGGGCGTCCTGCCCCTGGATGCGGTGGTGAATCTTAGCGCCGAGGCGGCCAAGGTCCTCCATCCCCTCAGCGTTGTCTTCCTGGTGGCTGGCCTGGCCAGTATCATCATTGGTAATCTGAGCGCCCTGCGCCAGACCGCCGCCCGCCGGATTGTCGCCTTCAGCTCGGTGGCCCATGCTGGGTACATGCTGATGGCCCTGGTCATTGCTGATGACGGCGGTCGTCTGGCCCTGGGCAGCCTGTGGTACTACCTGGCCGGATACGCCGTGGCCACCGCCGGCGCCCTTACCGCCTTGGCCGCTCTTAGTGGCGCCAACGATGAAGGCGATGACCTGCACCATCTGGCCGGTCAGGGACGGATCAGCCCCTTCCACGGCCTGGTCCTGACGGTGTTCATCGCCAGCTTCGCCGGCCTGCCCCCCACCGTGGGCTTCCTGGGCAAGTTCCTGGTGTTCGCCGATCTGGTGGCCAAGGATCAATTGCTGGTGGCGATTGCGGCGATGATTTTCGCGGTGATTGGCGCCGCTTACTACCTGCGTCTGCTGGTGGCCATTTGGGCACCCAAGGACAAGATTCCGGCGGTCACCGCTCCGGATCTCCTGGCCCGTTGGGGCCTGGCCGCCGCCGCGGTGACCGTGGTGGTCTTGGTGGCGGCAAGCGACCACCTGACCCGCCCCGGACAGTCCGCTGGCGCGCCGGCAGTCCCCGCCCATGCCGTCAAGTGACGGCCTCCACCGGCATCTGATCCGGGTCCGCTACGCCGACACGGATCAGATGGGGGTGGCCCATCACGCGGCGTATGTGGTCTGGCTGGAAGAAGCCCGGATCGCCTGGCTGCGCAACATCGGGATCCTCTACAAAGACCTGGAGGCCGCGGGCACCCTGATGCCCGTGGTGGATCTGCGGATTGGCTACCGCCGGCCGTGCAGATTTGATGATGAGTTGGAATTCGAGACCCGGATCGCGGTGCCCGGCCCCACCCGGGTGGAGTTCCATACCCGGATCAGTCTGGGCGCCGTCCTGTGCGCCGAGGCCCAGGTCACGGTGGCGGCGGTGGACCGCACCGGTCGGCCCTGCCGCATCCCCGCCGCCCTTGCCCCCCGTTCCTGAAGTCCGGCCGCCATGGCCAGGGTCCTCACCGTCACGGCCAATCCGCTCCTGGATTTCCTGGGTCGGGGGCCGGTGATTTCCGGGCGCATCCAGCGTCTGGATTCCTTCACCCCCACGGTGGGCGGCAAGGGCTTGAACATGGCCCGGGTTCTCGCCCGCCATGGCCACGAAGTATTGGCCGGGGGATTCATTGGTGGGGCGCTGGGGGATGTGCTGGCAGGCTTGGTGGCCGCAGATGGGGTAACGCCGGCCTTCACCCGGGTGGCTGGGGCGACCCGGATCGGCTTCCAGATGATCGATCTCCAGGGCAACACCTCGGTGATGGAGCGGGGAGTGCCCGTGACCGTCGAGGATGGCCAGCGCCTGTTGGCCACGACCCGGCAGCAGTTGTCCGGATGCGCCCTGCTGATCATCGGCGGCGCGCCCCCGGCAGGCGGCGATGATCTGTATGCCGCCCTGGCCACGGTGGCGGCCGAGGCTGGCGTCCCCTGCTGGATCGATGCCTATGGCCCGGCCCTGGCCCGGGCCCTGGCCGGTGACCATCCACCGGCCCTGGTGAAGCCCAACCGTGAGGAATTCGCCACCGACACCCGCTGGGACCGGGCGGCGGAGCTGCACCTGTCGGATGGTCCGGGGATGGCCCGGGTGCGCTCGCCCTGGGGGGATTTCCAGGTCGTGCCCCCGGACATCATCGAGGTCAACCCCGTGGGCAGCGGTGACTGCTATGTCGCAGCCCTGGCCCATGCCCGCCTGGTGGGATGGCCTCTTGTCGACCAGTTGCGCTACGCCGCGGCGGCGGGGGCGGCGAATGCCCTCCGGGTGGACGTGGCGATGATCGGACCGGCGGAGATCACCGCCCTGGCCCCCCACGTGACCGTTGCGCCGGGTTGAGGGGTGACGACCCTGGCACACCTTGCCAGGAACGCCCATGCCCGACCCCGTCATCCCCGCTGAAGCCCCGTTTGCCGCCGCTGCCCCCGTGGGGGCCAGCACCGGACCTGCAACGGAGGCTCCGCCCGAGTGGAAGCCCGAGCCCCGCCAATGGTCGTGGAAGGACCTGTTCACCGCGCCGATGCTGGCGTTCAAGCCCAAGTGCATGCTGGTGTCTGGACTGACGGCGGTGCTGCTTGGCCTGTGGCTGGCCCTGCTCATCGCCCCCATCGGTGGTCGTTCTTCCCTCTTGGCCAGTTTGACCAGCGCCGCAGACAGTCGGTTCTGGATGTATCTGGTGGTCTGGTTTTGGATCGCGGTGGCTTCTGTGGTGTTCAGCCTGGGGGCCAGTTTTGTTGCGGTGTTCATGAAGGCGGATTTGTTGGACGACGAGTTTTTGACCTACGGCGAGGCCTGGGCGCTCTACAAAGAGCGAATTCTGCCAGCGGTCATGGTACCGCTCTTCATGTTGGTCTTGGTCACCGGCATCTGGGTGGCGATCTGGCTGGGCGGGGTGTTGTCCAGCATCCCGTATGTCGGCCCGGTACTGTATGCTCTGCTGGGCTATCCTTTGGCGATCCTCGCCTGCGTCTTCGGCCTGCTCGTGGCCTGGGCGGTGGTCCTCAGCCTGTTTCTGTTCCCCGGGATCATCGCCATCCGTCGTCATGGCTGGTTCGACAATGTTGTCGACACCATCGAAGCCGTGGGAACCAAACCCCATCAGTTGGTGGCCGCCCTGGTATTGTCTGGCCTATTGGCCACGGTGGCCTACCAGATCGGGCACGGAGCCTTGAATCGGATGACCGCAGTAACTCGCCAGCTGCCCATATTCGGTGAGCGGAACCAGGTCAGCCAGGCGACCGAGGTGGCCAACACGTACCGGACGGAATGGCTGCAGTACATTGATCCAGAGTCCCATGAGCGCAGCGTCAGCGTTGAGTATGTTCTGGGGGATCGGGACATGGTCTACCAGTCCAATGTTTTCGGTGGTTTCGTGAAGGCCATCGGCGCGGTGGTGGCTGGCTGG
>CANIXE010000281.1 GCA_947470885.1 Planctomycetota bacterium | reverse complement strand
GGCAATGAGAAGTGCTCATGCCTCGGAAAAAATTTCTGGCGGCTATGTCAAGGAAAATGCCCAGGCTTCTTAGCTTTCGAGCATTGGCGGGCCGCCCATGCCACGTTTCGATGCCCCCAGCCTCTCTCCTCTCCTCTCCTCTCCCCCCCCCATCCCCACCCACCACCCCCAGAATAAAAAACCGCAAGTGTGGCCCAGCTCCAAGGCGCGTGATGCGACGGCATGGCAGCGCCATGTCGAGCGTCACGCAACGCCGGAGATGGGCCGCAATTGCGGTTATTTTAAACGTCGTCGCCGAGGGGGACCATGCGCGTGATGGGCAAGCGATCCCGCACCAATTCCCGCCGGGGATGCACCAGGTCGTCCAGGTGGGTGCGAACCGCTAAAAACTTCGGATCCCGCAGCACATCCACGTCGTGGGGGTAGGGCAGGGGGACATCCATGAACTGCTTGAGGTGCCCCCCTGGATGGACCCCGTCCGCCGCCCCCAGCACCAGGATGCGATCCGCCAACAGCACCGCCTCGTCAAGATCATGGGTAATAAAGACGATGGTGATATTGATGTTCTGCCAGATCTGCAGCAGGTAGGACTGCATCTGGGCCCGGGTTTCGGGATCGAGGGCGCCGAAGGGCTCGTCCATCAGCAGCACGCGGGGCCGGGCCGCCAGGGCACGGGCGATGGCCACCCGCTGCTTCATGCCGCCGGACAGTTGGTGGGGGTAGAAATCGGCCTTGGATTCCAGGCCCACCATCTCGAGCCACTGCAGGGCCTGGGACCGGCATTCATTGTCGCCCTTGCCCTGCATGCGCAGGCCGAACTCGACGTTCTTCTGGACCGTCAGCCACGGGAACAGGGTGTAGGACTGAAAGACCATGCCCCGGTCTGATCCGGGGCCGTTCACCGCCTTGCCATCGACCAGGATTTCGCCCATGGTCGGCTCATCGAGCCCGGCCAGGAGTCGGACCAAGGTCGACTTGCCGCAGCCGCTGGGGCCGATGACGGTCACGAACTCGCGGCGGTGGATCTGGAAGGATACATCCTGGAGGGCTACCGCTGTTCCGCCCTGGCTGGTGCGGAAGTGGCGGGTCAGGTGCTTGGCCTCTAGGACCACGGGCCGGTCACGGATCTTCAACAGCCGCTGTTCGATATCCTGGGTGGTGGTGGCGGAATCAGGAATCATGACTTCCCCCGGCGAAACAGGCGGCGGCAGGCGGAGGTCAGGGGGCCGGGTTCGGCGCCCGTCCAGGGAAACAGCACCCGGCCGAGGAAGGCCAGGATCTGGTCGGTCACCAGGCCGATCATGCCGATCAGGATGATGCCGGCGAAGACGTTGTCGTAGTTGCGGTACTTGCCCTGCTGGTTGATGAACAGGCTGATGCCGGAACTGGCGCCGACCATTTCGGCCACCGTCAGGTAGGTCCAGCCGACGCCGATGAAGATGCGGAGGTCATTCCACAGGGTCGGCAGGATCGCCGGGACGACGACGCGGGTCACCAATTGGCGATCCCGGGCGCCAAGGGTGCTGGCGGCCTCCAGCAGGCCACGATCCACCTGGCGCGTCGTATTGGCGACCACCAGGATCATGTTGAAGAGGATGCCGATGACGATGATCGCCACCTTGGGTTCATCATTGATGCCGAGGATCGCCAGGGCCAGGGCGCCGAAGGTCGGCGGTGGCATGTAGCGCAGGAAGTCGACCACGGGCTCGACCAGCCGCGAGGACGCGGCCCATACGCCGCAGGCGATGCCCAGGGGCACACCGATCAGGGCGGCGATGCCGAAGCCCCAGGCGATGATGCTGATGGAGTGCAGCAGGGCCTCGTGCAGCCACTTGTCGCCCTTGGATTTTGGCGGGGTGACGAAGGCCTTATACATGGCCTTCCCCACCTCATGGGGGGCCGGCAGAAACACGGGATTGCAAGGTTCGCCCACGGCCGGGGCTTTGCCGGCGGCCACCAGGTCGGCGTTCTCCTCGGAGAACTGGGCCTTGGGGACCCGCATGCCCAGGTCGAAGGTTTCACTGCCCCCGGCGCTGGTGACCCGCATCTGGGGCTGCCACAGGCCCGGGACATAGCTAATGGCACACCACAGCCCGAGGGGCACGAGGAACGAGAGGACCGTTAGGAAGGTGGTCCGCCCGCCGGAAAGATCCCGGCGGACAGCAAACCATGGGGAACGGGGGCGGCGCGCGGCGGTCAGGGCCATCGGGCGCTCCTTCGATCCGGGTCGTCCCGGGTGGTGGGGCCATCCCGGGTCGTCCCGGGCGGGTGCCGGCTGGTCCGGCTATTCGTCTATGGCGTTGGTTGTGCCAATGGGCTTCGCTGCGCTCCGCGTCTGGGGCTTCGCACGGTCAGGTTGGGCAGGTGATACCGATTCCCTGGACTCTCAGCGATCCTGTCTTTTAACCTCGGACCCCGGACCGTGGCGAAACCACCACTCCTCTCCAAAGCCCCACATTCACCGCTAAACACCCGATTAAAATCGACGCCGGATAGACGACGTTGGTGATGTCCCAGGTCGGTGCGGAGCCCACCGCTAGGGCGCCGCCGAGGGCGTAGAAAGCCCAGGACACCCGCGGTTCCCCGGTGGGGTCCCGCCAGGATTTGACGATCGTGGGGATGGTCCCCGCCAGATCCGCCACGGCGGTCAGGACGACGGCGACCCGAGAGTCCCCCGTCAGGCCCCACAGGACCAGGCTGGCGAGGGCGGTGGCGAGACACGTTTGATCCAGCCGTGACCAGCCACCCTCGCCATGGCGGAGCGAAAGCGTAAAAATCGCGCAGGCCCCCACGGCATAGAGGAGGGGCACCACCAGGGTCTCGCGGGCTCCTCCGGCGGCCATGCTGGCGCAGCCGACGATGCCCACGGTGAGGTAGATGAACCAGGTGGCCCGGTTCGGCCGGACCTGACGCCACCACGTTGCCCAGACATAGGGGACGTTGGCGCAAACGACACAAACCCCCGCGGCAATGGCCGCGAGGGTCTGGGGATTCAGGTCCATTACTTCAGGGCGTCAGCGACCACCGAACCGTCGACGAAATCCGCCGGGGCCAGGGTCACTTCGTAGGCCTTTACCTGACGGTTGAAGGCGTCGGATACGGCCAAGCTGCCCACCAGGGTGGTCAGGCCGGTGCCGTCCTTAGCCAGGGCCGGGACGTTGTCCTTGAGGGTGAACAACTTGGAGCCGGGCAGGAACTTGGCGTACTTGTCGGCATCGACGCCGGCCTTGTCGGCCATGTACTTCACGGCTTCGGCCTGGGTGGCAGGGTCGAGGGTGTAGGTCACGATCTTGTCCCAGACCTTGGCGACCTTGACCCAGTCATCGCGGCGCTTGGCCAGGCTGTCGTCGCTCACGGCCACCACGTCGTAGATCAGGCCGGGAAAGTCAGCGGAGGAGGCCACCGCCTTGGAACCAGGCACGAGGGTCAGGGTCGAGTTGGCGTTGGGCTGCCAGCAGGCCACCGCATCGACGGCACCCGAAGCCAGGCCCTGGGGCGTGTCGGTGGTCACCATGTTGACCATTTCGATGTCGGTTTCCTTGAGGCCGGCGGCTTCCAGGGCCTTCATCAGCAGCAATTGGTCAACGAAACCGACCTCAACGCCGACTTTCTTGCCCTTGAGCTCCGCCATCGTCTTGATGCCGGGCTTGGCAATAATCTTGTCATTCCCGTTGGAGTAGTCCGTGATGATGATGGCTT
>CANIXE010000280.1 GCA_947470885.1 Planctomycetota bacterium | reverse complement strand
GCCGGGGGCGATGTCGCCGCCGCGAAGGAAGCTGCCCGTCGCCTGGGGGACGAAGTGGCCGCCCTCGATCAGCAGCGGGAAGTTCTGGAGCGCCAGCTCAACGACACGCTGTTGGTCCTACCCAATCCCTGCCTGGCCAGCGTGCCCAAGGGTAAGGACGCCGCCGATAACGTGGTCGCAGGGGAATGGGGGGTGAAACCCACTTTCGCCTTCACCCCCAAGGCCCACTGGGACCTGGGCCCAGCCCTGGGGATCATGGATTTCGAGAGGGCGACCAAGCTCTCCGGTTCCGGCTTCGTGGTCCTTCGGGGTGCTGGTGCCCGCCTGGCCCGGGCCTTGGTGTCGTGGTTCCTCGACACCCACACCCAGCGCCACGGTTACACGGAATTGGCGGTGCCCTACCTGGTGACCGCCCAGACCATGCAGGGCACCGGGCAATTGCCCAAATTCGCCGATCAGCTGTACGCCTGCAAGGATGATCCGCTACTGTTGATCCCAACGGCGGAAGTGCCGGTGACCAACCTGCATGCCGGCGAGATTCTGGATGCCGCCGAGCTGCCGGTGAAATACACCGCCCACACGCCGTGCTTCCGCCGGGAAGCCGGGGCTGCGGGCATCGGCACCCGGGGGATGACCCGGGTCCACCAGTTCGACAAGGTCGAGGTGGTGTGGCTGACCAAGCCGGAGTCCAGCTACACCGACCTGCTGACCCTCCGGGGCCACGCGGAATGGCTGCTGCAACAACTCGGCCTGCCCTACCGGGTCCTCCAGCTGTGCACCGGTGACACCGGGTTTGGTTCCGCCTGCACCTTCGACCTGGAGGTCTGGAGCGCCGGCACCAACAACTGGCTGGAGGTCAGCTCCTGCTCGACGTTCACGGATTTTCAGGCCCGCCGGGCCAACCTGCGGTTCCGCGCCCCGGGTGCGGACGGCAAGCCGGGGAAGCCCCAGTTCGTCCACACGCTCAACGGTTCCGGCCTGGCCCTGCCCCGCTGCCTCATCGCCATCCTGGAAGCCTACCAGCAGGCGGATGGCAGCGTGATCGTGCCTGAGGTCCTGCGCCCATATCTGGGCGGCACGGAACGCATCGCCAAGCTCTGAGCATTTCCGTCGTCCGTTCTTTTCCGTCGTCTTCCAGCCACGCGCAACATACCCAGGGGGTGAACGCGCATGAGTGATCCCATCAAGCACGAGTGCGGACTGGCCATCGTCCGTCTGAAGAAACCGCTTTCCCACTACCGGCAGCGCCATGGTTCGTTGCTGTGGGGCATGAAGAAGCTGTACCTCCTGATGGAGAAGCAGCGCAACCGTGGTCAGGACGGCGCGGGCGTTGGCGTTCACCGCCAGGGCATGCCCTATGGCGCGGCGTACTACAATCGCCACCGGGAAGCTGGCACCGCCTGTCTCGACCGCCTGTGGAAGCACATCAACGGCGAACTGGCCCGGGTGGTGAAGGATCTCAAGGTTTCCGAAGATGACGAAGCGGGCATGAAGGCGGCGTTCCCCTTCCTGGGGGAGATCTACCTCGGCCATCTGCGTTATGGCACCTACGGCGGTCAGACCACCGATGCCTGCCATCCCTTCGTCCGCGCCAGCAATTGGCCGACCAGGTTCCTATCCGTCGCCGGCAATTTCAATCTGACCAACCATGACGAGATCGTGCAGCTGTTGGTGAGCATGGGCCAGCACCCCATCGGCGCCGCCGACACCAGCACGGTGATGGAAAAAATTGGCCATTTCCTGGATGTCGCCAACGAGGCCCAGCTGCGCAAGCTGGCCAACCAGCACCTGCCTCCGGCCCAGTTGGCGGCCAGGCTCGCGGATGAACTGGACCTGGCCAAGGTCCTGAACAAGGCCGCCCGGACTTGGGACGGCGGCTATTTCATGGCTGGCGTGGTGGGCCACGGCGCGGTGTTCGCCCTCCGGGATCCCAACGGCATCCGCCCGGGCTATTGGTACGAGGATGACGAAGTTGTCGCCCTGGCCAGCGAGCGGGCCGCCCTGGCCACGGTGTTCAACCTCGCCCCGGAAATGGTGAAGGAGGTCACCCCCGGCTCGGCGATTCTGATCAACCACCGCCAGGATGACGCGGGCCAATGGGCCCAGGAAGTGCCCATCCTGCCCCCGGCGGAACCCCGCCACTGCGTATTCGAGCGGATCTATTTCAGCCGGGGCAACGACGCAGCGATCTACCGGGAACGCAAGGCCCTGGGCAGTGAACTGGTGCCGGCACTCCTGAGCGCCATCGACCACGACCTGGCGAACACGGTCCTCAGCTACATCCCCAACACCGCCGAGACCGCCTACCACGGCCTGGTGGAGGGCTTGGAGAATTACCTGGCAGCGTGGAAAGAGCGGGAGATTCTGCGCCTTCAAGACGCTGGCCAGCTGACCCCAGCAAACCTCCGGGACATCCTCAGTGTCCGTCCGTGGCAGGAAAAAGCCGTCCTCAAGGACGCCAAGCTGCGGACCTTCATCAGCGGTGACGATGATCGGGGCGAACTGATGGCCCACGTCTACGACATCACCCGGGGCATCCTCCGCCCGGGTCTGGACAGCTTGGCGGTGATCGACGACTCCATCGTCCGGGGCACCACCTTGCGCCAAAGCATCCTGCGGATGCTCACCCGACTGGAGCCCAAGCAGATCGTGGTCTTGTCCAGCGCCCCCCAGATTCGCTACCCCGACTGCTACGGCATCGACATGAGCGAGTTGGGCCGGTTCATCGCCTTCGAGGCAGCCATCGCCCTTCTCAAGGAGCGAGGTCAGGAATCCCTGCTCAAGGAAGTCTATGCCGCATGCCGGGCCGATGAAGCCACCGCCGCCGCTGGGGTGGTGCCAGCTCCGGTGAATCACGTCAAACGGATCTACGCCCAGTTCAACGACTCTGAGATCAGCGCCAAGATCAGCCAGCTGGTCACCCCCAAGGACCTTCCCTGGAAGGGCAAGGTGCAAGTGGTGTTCCAAACCGTCGCCGGCCTGCGGGTGGCCATCCCCAACAGCACCGGCGATTGGTATTTCACCGGGGATTATCCGACCCCGGGGGGCTATCGGGTGGTGAACCGGGCGTTCATCAATTACATGGAAAAACGCACTGGCCGGGCTTACGAGGCCCGGGCCACCTGAACGGACGGAATCTAGGGCTTCGCCACCAGCCATCCTCTGTGGGTTTGTCCCGCGCAATGGCTGCTAGGCGAAGGGCTCAAGTCGGATATAATACGATTATGTCCAAGCGAAAAAATATTGTCCCCCTTGGTATTCTTCCGGCCAGCCTGGATTGGGCGGGCGTGAACGCGTTGGCCGCCAAATATTCCTTGAACGTTCCCGTCATTGATGAGCAGCACGCCATCCTGTTCGGCTGGTATGTGGCCTTGAAGACCGCTCCTCAGGTGCATCCCGTCCTGGCCGGCCTTCGCGCCTATGCCGAGGGCCATTTTCGGGACGAAGAGCAGTGGGCCGCGATGCGGGGTGTCGACATGGAGGCCCATCAATTACAGCACGATGATCTGCTGGGCCAATTGGACGAGGCCCTGGGACAACCCCAACCCAGCCGACTGGCCACCCAATCCCTGGTCTTCGACTGGTTGACCGCCCACATCGACGTGGAGGACCGAGCCATGGTCATGGAAGCGAATCGGAATTAGGCCCAATGGCGTTAAGCAACGCCCTGGGAGCGCCGGGCACCAGCCCGGCTCGGGCGGCATGCGAGCCGGGCTG
>CANIXE010000279.1 GCA_947470885.1 Planctomycetota bacterium | reverse complement strand
GGGCCGCGGCCCCGGCGTAGCCCGCCAGCAGGGGCCGGACCAGAGGCAGGCGGCCCAGACGGGTGAAGGAACGTTCGCTCATCCGCGCATTGGCCACCACCACGGGGATACCCCGACGGTGGCAGGCGAGGACCAGCAGGGGCCAGAATTCCGACTCCAGAAGGACCACCGCCCGGGGCTTGGTCGCATCCAGAAACCGGGCCACGGCCCAGGGCAGATCGAAGGGCAGGAAGGCCCGGGGATGGTCGGGAAAACTTTTCCCCAGACCTTGCCAGCCGGTTTCCGTGGTGGTGGTCAGCAGGCAGCCGGTGCCCAAGGCGGCCTCCAGCCGGGGCACCAGGGGGCGCATCAACGCGGTCTCCCCCAGGCTGACGCCGTGGACCAAAATTTTCCCGGGAGCAACCGCCGGGCAGGCCCCGGTGAGCTTGGCGCCAATGCCCACTAACGGCCGTTTCGAGAACAGCTTCCGGCCGGCAAGCCAGGTCAGCAGCAGGGGCGTGGCCAGGGTTGCGGCCACGGCGAAGGGCACGCCGTAGCACGCCCAGCGCCAGGAATCCGCCGGCCCGTTAGGCGATGGCATCAGCGATCCGCTCCGGGTCGGCCATGGCCCCCACGCCCTGTTCCCCGCAGGCCAGGTTGCCGCTCACCGGGGGGATGATCCGCGCGCCCCGGCCGGCCAAGGTGGCGACGTGGGCCTGGACCACGGGTTTCTCCCACATCACCGTGTTCATCGCCGGAGCCAACCACACGGGCTTGGCGGGTTCCAGGGCGAGGACCAGGGTGGTCAGCAGATCATCCGCCAGCCCCAGGCTGAGCCGGGCGAGGAGATCCGCGGTGGCCGGCGCAATCACCAGGGCGTGGGCCCAACGGGGCAGGTCGATGTGGGGGATGTGGCCGTCGGCGCTCCACAGATCATCGTACACCGGCTGGCCACTGACCGCCGCCAGGGCATTCGCTGCCACCAGTTTCGCGCCATTGGCCGTGAGAACGCAACGCACCGCATGATCCCGCCGGCGCAGGGCACGAACCAGTTCGGGGGCCTTGTACGCGGCGATGCCGCCGGAGATGCCAAGCAGGATGTTCATGGGCGGGAAGGTTCCGCAGGACCGGAAAGGGGCAACGGTCCATGAACCGCGGCGTACAGGGCCTCCGCCGCATCCAGCATCCCCGTGCCGGCGTCCTCCAACAGGTCGCCATCCAGTTCCACCCAACGGCCGGTGAGGCGTTCCAGGCCGGGGCGGCGGGCAAGAACCGCAGCCTGGCCCCGGCGGACCACCAGGATTTCCGGGGCGAGAACCAGGACCTGTTCGACGCTGAGTTGGGGCCAGCCCCGGAACTTCGCCGCCGCCGCATCGGTGCAGCCGGCGGCGGTCAGGACATCATGGTAGCTAGTGTCCACCGTGCCGCCAAACAGGGCGTCACCGAAGCTGGACAGGTACAGCGCCGTGGGCCGATGGGTTCCCGGAGGCAATAGAGCCGCGACCCGGGCAAGGCGACCCGCCAGGGTCGCCCCCAGACGTTCCCCGGCGGCGGCCTGACCCAGCACCCCACCGATGACCCGGGCATCCCGCTGGAAGCTGGTAAGACCCTCCATGGCCCCCAAGGCAAACACCCGGAGCCCGGCGGCCTGCAACCGGGCCATACGGTCGGTTTCGCCGCCATAGGTGCTGACGAGCACCAGATCCGGGTGGAGGGCGATGATCGCCTCCAAGTCGTCCAGGCCGGGCAGACGGGGCTTCCCCGTCCAGCGCCGGGCCACCTCGCCGGTGCTGTAGGCGCTGATCGCCGCCACCGTTCCCGGCTGGGCCAGGGCGGCGAGAACGCTGTCCGCCACCAGGGACAAGCTGACGATCCGGGCGTAATTCCCCACCGGCACGGCAACGCCCCGGACATCCGCCACGGTGGTTGCCACCGGCGCCGTCGGGCTCGCGGGAGCAGGGGCGGACCGGGCCACCGCCAAGGCCCCCAGCACCAGGGCCAGGCCCAGGGCCATCGCATTCACCAGGTGGATGGGATTCATGACTAAACCACGCCCCAGGCGGCCCCGGCCACCAGGGTCACCCCGAATACCGGCCGGGTGACTTCCGGCACCAGCACCTGGGCCGGGGTCCCGGCGGCGACCAGGCGGCCCCGATGCAGCAGCACCGCCTGATCCGCGGCCCGATGGACCTCGTCCAGGTCGTGAAGAACGCTGACGATAGTCTGACCCGCGGCAGCGAGCTCCCGGATCAAAAAAATGAACGCCATGGCGTGACCGACATCCAGGGCGGCGGTGGGTTCATCCAGGAGAATCGTCCCCGCGCCGGTGGCCAGAGCCCGGGCCAGCAGGACCCGCTGCTGTTCGCCGGCGGACAACTGGGTGAAGGGTCGAGTGGCGAAGGCCGTGGCGTCGGTGCGCTCCAAGGCGGCGTCGATGGCCTGGCGGTCGACGGCGGACAACCGGGCCAGGGGCCCCTGGTGGGCGAAACGCCCCTGGGCCACCACGTCCATCCCGGTGAGTCCGGCGGCCAACTGGCTGCGCTGGGGCACATAGGCCACCCGCCGGGCCCGTTCCCGGGGATCCATCGTCCGCAGATCCCGGCCCTCCAGCGACACCTTGCCGGTGCTGGGGATGAGCCCGAGAATTGCCCGCAGGAGGGTGGATTTTCCCGCACCATTCGGCCCGAGAAGCGCCAACACCTCGCCGGGCCGGGCGGTCCACGATACCCGGTCCACCACCGGGCATTCGCCCCGGAGGACGGTCAGGGATTCCACGGCCAGCGGCATGGCGGGATGTTAGGCCAGGACGCAGACCACACCAGCCTCAGGCCCGGGGATGGAAGCGCCGATGCACCTCCTTCAACCGCCGGGCATCCACGTGGGTGTAGCGCTGGGTGGTGGTCAGATTGGCGTGACCCAGCAGCTCCTGGACGACCCGCAGGTCCGCGCCGCCTTCCACCAGATGGGTGGCGCAGGAATGGCGCAGCAAGTGGGTGTAGGCGCGTTTTTCAAGGCCGCTGCGCATCGCCGCCTCCTTCACGATCCGCCACAGGGCTTGGCGGGTCAGGGGCCCGCCGCGGTTCCCCAGCAACAACCGGGGCGGGCTGCCCTTCCGGGTCATCAGCGGTCGCAGATCCGTGAGGTAGCGGGCGAGCTGGATTTGCGCCGCCTCCCCCAGGGGCACCATCCGATCCTTGCTGCCCTTGCCGTGGAGTTGGACCAGAGTCCGGCCATCCTTGAGATCCTCCAGGTCGATGCCGCAGATCTCGCTGGCCCGGGCCCCCGTGGCGTACAGCAGCTCCAGGGCCAGGCGGTCCCGCCGCCACAGAGCCTGGTCCCCCGGGGATTCGATGAGCAGTTCGACTTCTTCCCGGGAGAGGACTTCCGGCAGGGCCTGGCCCGCCCGGGGGAACGGGGCCAGGGCGATGCGGTCCCGGGGCAGGACCTTTTCCTGGACCAGCCAGCGGCCATAGATCCGCAGCACCGTGAGGGCGCGAATCCGACTGGCGTCAGCGGCCTCCCCGAAGACCTCCGGATCCAGCAGCCGGGCCACTTCATCGGGTCCGACGTCGGCCATGGCCAAGCCCAGCTTTTCCAAGGCCATCGCCCACTTCGCCAAATCCCCGGCGTAGGCCAGACAGGTGTTCTCCGCCAGGCCCAGCTCCAGGCGCAGGTGATCCGTGAAATCGTCCAGCCGGGGGAGCATGCCCATCCGGTCGTCCGGTCGTCCGGTCGTCCGG
>CANIXE010000278.1 GCA_947470885.1 Planctomycetota bacterium | reverse complement strand
GACCCGGTGGCCCGGGTGGCCCGGGATCCGTGGCGGAAACTCGCCTGCGATGACCGGTTGATCGGCGCCGTGAACCTGTGCCAGGAGCATCAGGTGGACCCGGGCCCGATCGTCCGCTGCCTCGTCGATGCCCTACACTATGTCGCAGCACCCGATGAACCACGGGCCGCGGAGTGGAACCGTCTGCCGCCGCTGGAGCGCCTGGAAGCTGCGACCGGCTACCCGCCCGATCATCCCATCGTGCGCGCGGTCGCCCGGATCCTGCGCCAGGCCCAGGCGGCTGAACAGATGCGCCAGGCCGGATTGACTCTACGCGAGGAGGAGGCCGCCAGGATCGAGATCGCCGATTTCGGCCTCGACCGCTATGAGCAATTCGGACTCGCCATCCACATCTATGTCAACACCGACCGCTGCTGCGCCAAGGAATTGATGATGCAACCTGGACAAATCTGCCCCGAGCACCGGCATCCCGCGATCGCCGGCGAGCCCGGCAAGGAGGAGACCTTCCGTGTCCGCCAAGGCGAGGTCCATCTGTACCTGCCCGGTCCTGGAGATCGCGACACCGCCCTGCAGCACCTGCCCACCGACAAGCACGGCGCCGTCACCGTCCATCACCGGGTGCACCTGCGGCCCGGGGACCAATGCACCCTGCGCCCGGATACCCGGCACTGGTTTGTGGCCGGCCCCCAGGGAGCTGTGGTGTCGGAATTCAGCACCCGATCCCGCGACGAGGTCGATATCTTCACCGACCCAGCCATCCGTCGGGTGCCCTAATTATGACGACCGATGCGACCACTGCGCTGACCAGGATTCTGGCCAAGCGCGAGCAAGAACTCGCCGCCATGTCGGCGGTTGTCGGATTCGATGGCTTTGTCGATGAGATGATCCAGGTGGTGGGAGAACGCCGGGGTCCTGGCGACTGGACGCCCCTGGCCGGCATCCCCGCCTTCGCCGATTGGGCCCGCGCCGCCGCCGGCCGCTCCGCCCTGCGCGAGATCGTCATCCATCGTCAGGATCCCGGTGGCTGCGCCATCAACCTAGGGGATGGGCTCGCTGCGCTCGGCGTGGGGGTGGACTGCTTCGCCACCCTGGGTGACCCCATCCAGCCGGCCTTCGCCCCGATCTGCTCGCGATTCCGCTCGACTCACCCGGTCGGTGATATCCACGGCCGGACCCTCGCCCTCGAATTCCCTGACGGAAAGCTAATGCTATCAGCGGTGGAGCCGCTTGCCCGGCTCGATGCCGATCTGGCCGAGCGGGCGATCCTCGGCGCCGGTTACCCCCAGGCCTGCGCCCGGTCCCGGCTCATCGCCCTGACCAATTGGACCCTCTACCCGCATATGACCGGGGTTTGGCGGCTCCTGTCGGAACGCGTCTTTCAGGCCCTGACCGGGATCCCGATCCTGCTCGATCTGGTCGATCCTACCGCCCGATCAGAAGCCGACCTGCGTGAATTGCTGCGTCTGCTGCCGGGATTGGCGGCGGATTGCCCCGTGACCTTGGGGGTGAACCTCAACGAGGCGAACATCCTGGCGCGAGTGTTGGGCCTGCCGCTGGCGACGGATGATCCCGACCGGCTCCAGTCGCTGAGCCGCTCGTTGACCGAGAGCATTGGCGTCCACGAGGTGGTCATCCACGCCCTGCGCCACGCCGCCACGCCCAACACCGCCTGCAGTGGTCCCTTCTGCGAAGCGCCGCGCAAACTCACTGGGGCCGGCGACCGCTTCAATGCCGGCTATGGTGCGGGTCTGATGCTCGGTCTGGACGATGGGGAACGGCTCACCCTCGCCGCCGCCGCCAGCGGATGGTTTGTCCGGCACGGGAATTCTGCCTCGATTCCTGCCCTGCGCTCCTGCGGCTGCGTCCCTGTCTGATCGACGGCTCTCCACCTTCGGATTCCATTATGGCCATAGCCACCGCCTCCCCAGTTGTACACCGCGATCCTGCCACCGCCGGGACCTCCTACCGGGGGCCCTTCGCGATCATGACCCTGCTCTTCTTCCTCTGGGGATTCATGACGGTCTGGAACGACCTGCTCATCCCCCAGTTCAAGCAGGCCTTCCAGCTCAGCTATTTCCAGGCCATGCTGGTGCAATTCGCCTTCTTCGGCGCCTATGCCGTCGGTGCGGCCGCCTACACCGTCATTTCCATGCTGTGGGGCGATCCCATCGCCCGCATCGGGTATCGCATGGGTGTGATCTTCGGACTGTTGATCGCCGGAATCGGCAGCCTGCTGTTCGTCCCGGCGGCGATGGCGGTGTCGTATCCCTTGTTCCTGGGCGCGCTCTTCATCGTTGGCCTTGGGTTTGCCTTGCTGCAGATCGCTGCCAATCCCTACATCACCATCCTCGGTCCCGAGGACAGCGCCTCCGCCCGGCTGAACCTGTCCCAGGCCTTCAATTCATTCGGCACCACCATCGGCCCGGTCATTGGCGGATGGCTGCTGTTCCACGTCTTCCATGCGGGTGAGTCCCATGGGGCGGATGCGGTCAAAATACCCTATGCCATCCTGGCCGGAGTCTTCCTGACGCTGGCCGTGGTTTTCATGCGCATCCGCCTGCCGGAATTTCGCTCCGCCGAAGCTCCACCGGCCGGCCTCGGCGCCCTGCGGCATCCCCACACCGTGCTGGGCATGATCGCGATATTCATGTACGTCGGTGGCGAGGTAGCGGTGGGCAGCGTCATCATCAACGCCCTGGGCAATTCCGCGTTCGGCAGCATCCCGGAGCGTGAGGCCTCGAACCTGCTGTCATTCTATTGGGGCGGCCTGATGATCGGCCGGTTCATGGGTGCGCTGGCGCTCAGCCAACTGCGACCGGCCCTGCGGTTGCTGCTGCTGATCCTGGTCCCCATCGCGGCGGTCGGGCTGGTCGCTGGGGTGGCGCAGCGGGTTCCGGCCTGGCACTATGGCGTGCTGGTGGGCTGCCTCCTGGCCGCCTTCCTGGCCATCGGCCGTAAGCCCCAGGTCATGGTGGCGGTGTTCGCCCTGATGATCATCGGCTTGCTGATGACCGCCATGTCCACCACCGGCACGCTGGCGATGTGGGCCCTGCTGGGCATCGGTTTGTTCTGCTCGGTCATGTGGTCCAATATCTTCTCCCTCGCCATCGAAGGATTAGGAGACCTCAAGAGCCAGGCCTCCTCGTTGCTGGTGATGTCGATCCTCGGAGGTGCTCTCATCCCGCCGATCCAGGGTACGATCGCGGATCGCTTCGGCGTTCAGACCTCGTTCGTGGTGCCGATGATCGCGTTCGCCTACCTACTTTTCTATGGCGCTTGGGGATGGCGGGCTGGTCGGCTGCTGCCCGTTTCGTCGGAAACGTAGTCGAGGTCAACCACCACTGGCTGTGCCTTGGTCCCGGGTGGTGTAGACGCGGATGGTTGACCAGGAGCCGCGCAGTGCCGTAGGGGATATGTCCGCTTCCTGTTTAGGTATGGCCTCTGTAATAAGGCTAAGCTAGCCTTCCGAATCTGGAGCACCAATGACCATACGACCCTTCGCCCTGGCTGCTATTCTCGTGGCGATCGATTGCTGCGCCGGCGCGGCGGAACCCGCCACGGGCGCCAATACGCCGGGCAGTGCGATGCCATCCGCACAGGTGACGATCCGCGCCAGCGCGCCCGGCCATGTCATGGCCGGAGGCATCGGTGCCTCCTGGCATGCCATCCGTGAGCCCACCAAACGGGACCCCGCCTATGGGAAATACGACCTGCAGCTTCCTGCGCCCGAGGGCAGCGCCCTCCAGGGCAAT
>CANIXE010000277.1 GCA_947470885.1 Planctomycetota bacterium | reverse complement strand
TCAGCCCGCCGCGAGGAGCGCCGCCGCCACCAGGAAATCATCCGGGGTGGTGATTTTCAGGTTTCGCGCATCCCCGGGGACCAGGGCCACGGCGTAACCCGCAAGTTCCAGGACCTGGGCGTCGTCGGTGCATTCCCGACCGGCGGCCTGGGCGAAAGCCAGCACTCCCTCGGCGCGGCGGAACCCCTGGGGCGTCTGGGCCAGCCAAAGGCCCTCCCGGGGCACCGTGGTCGAGACGGTCCCATTCCCGGCGGCACGCTTCACCGTGGCGGCACAGGGCACGGCCACCACGGCACCGACCTGCTGCTCCAAAGCCGCCAGGCAGGCGTCGATGCAGCGCCGGGGCACCAGGGGGCGCACGGCATCGTGGACGAGAATATTTCCATGGGCGGGATCGCTGGCCAACAACGCCGCGTGGACACTGGCCTGGCGGGTGGCCCCGCCGGGGACAATCCGGCAGGGGAACGGCGCCGCGGCGGCGATGGTCGCCAAATCGTCGGCAAATACCGGATCCCCGGCGAGGACGGCCTCATCCACGACGCCGGCGAAGGCGGCCAGGGTCCAGGCCAGGACGGGCCGGCCCCGGAGATCGAGGAACTGCTTGGGTCGATCCGCACCGAACCGGGTGCCCCGGCCGGCGGCGGGAATGATCAACGTGGTGCCCATCAGGTCCCCGGCCGACGTTCCAAGGGCTCCAGGGCGAGGTCGGGATTGAACGGCGCGGCTTGCATTGTTTCGGTGCCTTGACCGGCCTGGGCCTGCACGGGGGGCTTTGGTTCCACCGGGACGGGACGGACGATGGGGGTGACCGCCCGACCTGATTCCCCGGTCACTGAACGGAGGGGTCGAACCAGGGAGGATTGGGAAATCGGTACCGGCGGTTTCACCAGGCCCGTGGTGGATTTGACCGCTGGTAGCCGATGGGAAGTCGCTGGCTTGCCCACCACCGCCAAACGTGCCGATGAACGTTCGGCAGTCCCCCCAGTCACAGGCAGACGTCCGCTCACGGACGGTCTGACGGCGGATCCATGGGTTGGCACATAGGAGGGCGACTGGTGGCGACTACGCCACCACCGCCACACCCACCAACCCAACGGACCAAGCATCAAGGTCAACCACGCCAGGGCATGTCCGGGATGATGCACCAGGACGCCCCAGGGACCCTGGCCTCCACTGATCGCCGGTCCGTAGTTCCCGAGGACCAGACCCCAGCCTTCCCCGGACAACCAGGAATCCTCCCGGAGAAGCCGCCAGCCCACGGCATAGGCCGACGCCGGACCGCGCTGGGATTCCTGGACCACCAACAGGCGAAGGGCCAGGGCATCCTCCCGCTGAACGGCCTCGCTCCAGGCGTCCCGGGCCTTGTCCAGCCACTGCCGTTGCTCGTCTCCTGTTGCCGCGCTTGCGATCTGGGCCGCGGCCAGACCAGCATATCGCAGGGCCGAAGCCACGGTTTCCGGAGTCGCGCCCACCGCACCGCTCAGAAAATAGCGATGGGCCAGGCCCCAGTTTTTTGCCTCAAAGGCATCCACGGCGACTTCCAGATCCTCCGCCGGAGACGCCTTGGGCAGGCTGGCCAGGACCGCAGCAGCCTCCCGATCGTGGCCCAGGTGCTGGTGAGCGCTGGCCAGGCTGAACGCCACACTCCGTTCAGTCGGACCCTGGCGCTGGGCCTGGGAAAGATAGGTCACCGCCTCTGCCCAGCGACCCAAATGAATCGCGCTATCGCCAGCGATTTTGACGGCCTCCAGGGATTCTTTCCGACTGAGCACCCCCTGGGCGGCGGACAGGGCTGAGGTGAAGCGACCCACGGCGGTCTCCTCGCCGGCCCGGGCCAGGGTCCGACCCAGCAACCATGAAATCCGGGCCTGGACCAGCAGCACGTCCGGATCTCCCGGAACCCCGGCAACCACCTTGGCAATGGCCTCATCAGCTTTGTTGAGGTAATCCTGGCGATTGTCCGGATCCCGATCGGCCAGCACGGTCCGCACCCGGGCCAGATCAAACCAGCCGGTCCAGTAGTCGGGCCGTTGGAGCACCGCGCTGCTCAAGGCCTGCTCAGCCTTGGCGTAATCCTGGACCGCCACTGCGATCCGGGACTCCAAGTACTGAAATTCCGGGGGAATCCGTCCCACCGCCCGGGCCCGGGCCTCCCCGAGAAAAGACTCCGCCTTGGCTGAATGGCCCGCGGCCACCGCCACCAGGCCGGCTTCGTAGTGGAGCCACCCATCCAGATCACGATCGCTGGCGACGTCCACCACCGTGTAGGCTTCGGCGGGGCGTTTGAGGTTTCCCAGGGCCCGGATTTCAATCCCCAGGGATTCCAGATCCCCAAGGCTGGATGCGGCCCGGGCCGAGGCGAGGGCGGCCTCGGTATTGCCTGCCGCAAGCTGGGCCGTGGCCAATTCCCGCCGACCATCGATCCAGGCGGGATACCTGGCGGTCATGGTCATCAGTCGACCCAGGGCCCCCGGTACCCCGGCCCGGACTTCCGCCCGGATGGATGTCCATTCCCCGGGGGAAGGACCGTGACTTGACCCCAGGTTGGAAGATTCGATCTGGGCAGCCCCCAGACCCAGAACCAGGCACGAGGCCACCAGGATGCGGCCCGCACCACCCGTTAGGCGAACAAGGCGATGGCGGTTCATGGGCTCGATTTCACCGGACTGGCGAAGAATCCCGCCGCAGCGGCTTCGGCGGTCAAATCCGCCTCATCCCGGTCGGCCACGGGTTGCCAAGTCACGGTGACGTCCCGCCGGGCGTAGAAATCCACCGGAAGGTAGTCCGCCGGCAGATCGTAGGGGAACGTTTCCCACCAGGGCAGGGGAGTGGCCACGGTGGTGTCTCCCCGGACCAATTCGGTGGTGCCGTCCGGGCGCACCCGCCAGCGCCAGGCGCTGACCTGGATGGACTGGGGTAGTGCGCCCTGGGCCACCGCTGAAGTAGCCGGCCCGGCAGGGTGTTCCCGATCATCCAGGAAGGTCACCCCTTCGGTTCCGTCGGGATCCGCAGGCACCTCCACCGCCGCCCGATGGACGACACAGCCGCCACCCGCGAGACAGCACAGACCGAGGGCCAGGAGACGCATGTTGGGGATCCTAAACCGTACAGCGCTGGGCGGAAGCCCGGCCCATTCGAACCACACCCACCACGCCACCCACGGCCAACAGCAACGCAGCGAGGGTTTCCGCCCCCACCCAGCGTTCGCTGGCGTGGTGGCGCTCGGCAAAAATGACCTCGGAAGCCGGGGAACGTTCCGGGGTCTGCCGACGTTCCTCCGCCAGAGCCGCCACTTCGACCAGCGTCTGGCGGGCCAGGTGGTGGCAGGCCCAGGTCAGGCACAGCACCCCCAGCAACAAACTCGCCACCAGGCGGCGACGTTCGCCCCAGGCCCGACCCACCAGCATCCCCAGGGAAAACAACACCACCGTCAACAGAACGGTCACCGGCATGTTGCTCCACCGTTCCAGCACTGTTCCGAAAATTGCCCCGGCGGCCTCCCGGGTGATCAGCGTGCCCCGGGGAGGAGCCACGGAAAACGCCGCCGGCGCGACCACCGCCCCAAGAACTACGTTGCCGGTCACCCAGATGGTGGCGGCGAGGGCGATGAGGAGGGACCAGGGTTTCATCCCCAAAGACACGGTCGAGCGTTGCATGTTCATTGATCTCGGAGATTTCCCGTGGTCTTTTCGTTGCTGGCGTTTTCACCCAATGGCCGTTTCTGGAAACTCGCGTGGTGCGCAGATGCAAGGCGCTTCAATCCGAT
>CANIXE010000276.1 GCA_947470885.1 Planctomycetota bacterium | reverse complement strand
CGGGCCACCTGGGGATCTGCAGGAATGGCCGCGAGAGTCCGGCCCAAGGGCGTCATCCGGGGCGGCTGGTCGGCGGTGATGGCTCCCAGTTCGTCCAGGAGGTTGGCCGCCTGCTGCCACGCCCCCGGGGGCGGCGCATCCAGCCAGGAGAATTCCCCGGGATCCCGGATCCCGAAACGCAGGCAGGTAAGGAGCACCCCCGCGAGATTCGAGCGGAGGATTTCCGGCGGAGTGAATTCATCCCGCTTTGCCAGGTCGTCTTCAGCGTACAGGCGGATGCACACGCCTGCTTCCACACGCCCGGCCCGGCCCGCCCGCTGGGTGGCGCTGGCCCGACTGATGGGCTCGATGGGCAGGCGTTCGGTGCGGGTGCCCGCCTGGAACCGCTTCAACCGGGCGAGGCCCGCATCCACCACGTAGCGAACGCCTGGAATCGTCAGGCTGGTCTCGGCAATGTTGGTGGCGAGGACCACCTTGCGCACCGCCCGTCCAGGAGGCGGCTGGAACACCCGGGCCTGCTCAGATGGGGTCAGGCGGGAAAACAGCGGCAGGACGGCGGTTCCCGGCAGATCCTTGAGCCGCCGCTGAGCCTCCAGGATGTCCCGCTCGGTGGGCAGAAAGGCGAGGATGTCCCCCTGCATGTCCGGGCCGCAAAGGCCGGTGATCGCATCCACCGCCGCATCCTGGTAGCCGGTGTCGTCATCCGCCGGCGCCTGGTGGATGATCTCCACCGGGAACATCCGTCCGGTGACTGAAATCGTCGGTGCATCCAGGTGCTGGGCGAAGCGTTCGGCGGCGATGGACGCCGAGCTAACCACCAGGGCCAGGTCGGGCCGCCGCCGGCGCAGCAGCACCAGCAGGCCGATCAGCAGATCAATGTTGAGGCTGCGTTCGTGGGCCTCGTCGAGGATGATCGCATCGTAACGGGCTAAATCCGGGTCTTTGCCCGCCTCGGCCAACAACAAACCGTCTGTAAGAACCCGAATGATCGTATTGGGACTGGCATGGTCGTCGAAACGCACGCTGTGGGCGATGACATCCGGGGCCGCCTGGCATTCGTGGCGGATGCGGTCCGCCATCGCCACCGCGGCGACCCGCCGGGGCTGGGTCAGGGCCACCAGGCCCCGCCGGCCGTAGCCCGCCTCCAGCAGCATCTTCGGCAGCTGGGTGGTCTTTCCGCTGCCGGTTTCGCCGGTGAGGACCAGCACCGGATGCCGGCGCAGGCTAGCGAGGATCTCGTCCCGGCGGGCGGACACCGGCAGATCAGGATAGGCGATGGTCAGGGGCAGGGCGCCCCGGCGGGCGGCTTCGTCCACGCTGGCGTCCAGGCGGGCGGTCAGCTCGTGGTGCAGGTGGTCCCCGGGTTGGCCCGCCGCCAACCGCCGGCGCAGGGTCTCCAAACGCGGCTCCGCCCAGCGCCGGTCGTGGACCATGGCCTGGGGCAGAAGAGCAAGAAGCGGCGCCAGGGGATCCATGGGGGGCGGCAGTGTCGAGCCGGTTCCAGGGAGACAACGTGCCGGAACCGACGAAATCCATTCGGCTCCCCTACGTTCTTCAGTCACTCGGTCACCCACTCTCACCGTGACATCGGACGACCGGACTGATCCGTTCTAAAGCGTCTCGGTCACCCGCCGCTGGAAGCCCTCGTCCGCCCGGTCCCGGTCCGTCTGCTCGACGATCTTTCGGTAGTGGCGCATCAGCATGCCGCTGCTGACCATGCCGGTGAAAATCCCTTGGGCATCCACCACTGGCAACTCATCCACCCGGTGGTGATTCAATTCCCGCAACGCCTGGGCCAGGGTATCCCCGGGATGGAGGGCCGCCCCCGCGCCCCCCGCCAGATCATCCGCCACCACCAACCCGTCCAGGAGGGGATCCGGGGTCATTTTCAGGATTTCCAGGCGGTCGAGAATCCCCACCAGATGGCCATCCGCGCGGACCACCGGGAACTGGTCCTGCTGGGCCTCCATCGCCAACGCCCGGCAGGCGGCAATTCCAGACGCGGCGGGAATGACGGTCCAGGCTGGGGCTTCCGTTAAATCCCTGACCTTGGCCCGGGCCAACACATCGGCGAACAGGTGAGAACGATGGGCTGGGCTATCCTGAATCCCCTCCACCTGGCCGCTGATCAGGCTGCGCCGGCCCACCAGCAGGAAGGCCAGCCCCGACACCCACATCGCCGGCAACAGCAGCAGCCAGGTACCGGCGATTTCCGACACCATCAACAAGGCCGCCACCGGGGTGCGGTGGGTCGCTGCCAGCACTCCCGCCATGCCGGTGAGAATGCACGCCGCCAGGGGCGGACCGATGGCCAGGCCTTCTAAAGCACAGCCCACCGCCGCCCCGGTGATTCCGCCGATGACGATGCTAGGGCCGAACAAGCCCGCCGAACCACCGGAACCCACGGACAGCGCGGTGGTGAGGGACTTGCCCAAGGCGATCACCAGCAGCAGTCCGGCCAGCAACAGCGGCGCGATGTGGTGGCCGGTCATTCCTGCGAACAGCCAATGGATCACCCCGTAGCCGCCGCCCACTGTGCCCAAGGCCAGGACCCCCTGTTCCCCCAAGCCCAAGCCGTGGGTGATCCCCACCATCAGACCCAGGGCGATCAACCCGGTGGCCAGCGCCCCCAGGGCGGGCCGACCCCAAAACGGCAGGGGCAGGCGATTGAACAGGTTCACAGTCTGCTGGTGCAGGGTGATGAACCACCGGGCCACCAGGGCCGAAGCCAGGGCGATCAGGGTGTACCCCACCATTTGGGGGGCGTCCCCCGCATGGAAGGCCACCATCGGCGGCTGGAACAACGTGGACGCCGAGTGGGCCACGTGGCCACTGAGGGGCCCCAGCAGGTCCAGCCCCAGAGAACCGGTGAGGAAGCCCACCACCGAGGCGATGAACGCCGGAATCAACACATCGGATTCCAGCTCGGGGCCACGGTACAGCACTTCAGCGGCGAAAATCGCTGCCGCCAACGGTGCTCGGAAAACGGCGGCGATACCTCCGGCGATACCCGCCGCCAGAAGGATCCGCCGATCCCGAGCAGTAAGGCGCAAGCGGGCGCAGAACCAACTGGCCACCCCGGCCCCCACCAGGGAGATCGGTCCTTCACGACCGCCGCTGGCCCCGGAACCCAGGCTGAGGATCGACGCCACCAGCTTGGTCCAGGTGGTGGCCGGGGGGATGATCCCCCGTTCATGGTGGAAGGCATGGACCGCCACCCCGGTGCCACCACCCCGGGCGGCGCTGGCCCAGCGCTGGATCACCAACCCGGCGGCCAGGCCCCCCAGGCCGAGGACCGCAAGCAGCACCAGGGGCCGCACCGCCAGCTGACCCGCGACGTCGGCGGAGTGGTTCACCGCCACCAGGGCGGGCAGCCCGGCGAAATCCATCAGCAGGCGCTGGGACAGCAAGTCCGTGGCCACCTCGAATACCGCCGCCACCAGACCACACAAAAAGCCGATGCACGAACCTAAGAACACCCAGCGCCCCGTGGGATGGGCCAGCAGGTAACGCAGGACCTGGCGCATGGGGATGGTGGCGTGGCGGAGCATACGGGGCCAAGATGTTGGACAGGGACCCCGGGGGTAAATGGGGAGCACCCCGGACTTGCCCGGAATCACACACAAAGTCCTTTCGTCCGGTCGTCCGGTCGTCTTGAAATCATGGTGTTCCCTAGGAATGTCTAACGGAGCATAAGAGAATCTTGAAAACAACCGACGACCGGACGACCAGACAGACGCCGCAACAACGACTCCGTCGTGACATTG
>CANIXE010000275.1 GCA_947470885.1 Planctomycetota bacterium | reverse complement strand
TTGCGATGCCGAGCTGGCGCTCGGCGCTCCCAGTGGCGTTGAGCTGATCGATGTGGCTTGAGTGGTCGTTGGTTGCGATGCCGAGCTGGCGCTCGGCGCTCCCAGTGGTGTGGAATTCACCGTTGCGCGTGGTGCCGGCGAAGCACTGGGAGCGCCGAGCGCCAGCTCGGCCGGTGGTGGATCGACTACGCCGTCATCATCCCCATGGTCGGGTGCATTCACCACCCCACGGACTCCAGGGTCGTCACGATCTCGTGGGCTCCCGCCGCTTTCAGATCCGCCGCCGGCACCAGGCCGGCCACGGCGATGACATGGCAGCCGGCGGCAACGCCGGAGCGTACGCCGGTGGCGCTATCCTCGATGACCCAGCAGCGTTCTGGGGGCAGGCTTAACCTGGACGCCGCCAGCAGGTACGGCTCCGGGTTGGGCTTGTGGCGCAGGACATCCTCGTGGCAGATTCGGGTCGGCAGGCGCTGGGCCAGGCCAGTGACCTCCAGGGATAGCACGCACAGCCGGCGCTCCGCCGAGGTGACGATGTGACAGAACACGCCGTCGGCGGTGGCCTGGGCCAGCAGGCGCTTCACCCCGGGTTGTAGGGGCAGACCCTCGGTGCGGTAGAGGTCCATCAGAATGTCGGTCTTGGCCGCGACCCAGGCGTCGGCATTCCCGGTCACGCCCCGTTCCGCCATCAGGGCCCGGTAGAATGCCCGGTCGCCCTTGCCGATGTTGGCGGCGGCAATGTCCAAGCCGATGGGAATGCCCACGCTGGCGAGGAATTTTTGATGGGCCCGGATGTGCCGGGGTTCGGAATCCACCAGGGTTCCGTCAAGGTCGAGGAGCAGGGCGCTGGGCATCATGGTGGAGGAGTCTGGACGCCCTTATCCGTCCACCAGGGGGTTCCCCCGCAGGCCGGCGGCCTGGGCCTTGGCCAGCACCCCGTGGGCGGCCCGGGTCACCAGGCCTTCCCAGGGGGTTTCCCCCCGGGCTACGGAGTCCAGGGCTTCCTCCATGCGTCGGGTGTAGTCCCGCTCGATGAAATCCCCGGCGAAATGGTGGACCAGGAAATCCGTCATGGACAGGCCCAGCTCGGTGGCCTGGAGCATCCGCTTTTCTTCGATGACGTAGGCCCGTTCCAGGATCACCTTCATGATCGCCGCGTAGGTGCTGGGGCGGCCGATGCCTTCGGCTTCCAACTTTTTGATGAGGCTGGCCTGGGTGTAGCGGGGGGGCGGCTTGGTGGCTTTGCGCTTGCCGGTGAGGTCACTGGGGCTCAGGGCGCTGCCGGGTTCCAGCAGGGGGAGGGGCTTGCTGGTGGGGGCGTCTTCGTCGGCGTTCTTACCTTTTTTCGGTTTGGCTTCCTCCGTGGCATCGGCGCCCAGTTTGCGCCAGCCGTCGAACAGCACGACCACGCCTTTGGCCTGGAACACGCCCATCGGCCCACCGGCGTGGGCGGTGGGGGCGCAGGCGATGTCCAGGGTGGTCACCGCATCTCGGCCCGGGGCCATCTGGCAGGCCAGGAAGCGGTCGTGGATCAGGCGGTACAGGTCGGCCTCGGCGCCCCCCAGGGCGGGTTGTTCTTCCAGATGGGTGGGGCGGATGGCCTCGTGGGCTTCCTGGGCGTTGGCATTCTTCTGGCCGTGGACCACCGGTTGGGCGGGCAGGTACGCGGGGGGATGGTCCCGGGCGATGATGGCCCGGGCGGCGGCGATGGCCTCTGGCTCCAGGGCCACGGAATCCGTGCGGTGGTAGGTGATGTGACCGGCCTCGAACAGGCTTTGCAGCAGCTTCATGGTCATCGCCGGATCCAGCTTCAGCTTCACCGAGGCGGCCTGCTGGACCGTGGCGGTGGTGAAGGGGGGCGGCGGGTTCTTGGCGACTTCCAGACGTTTGGCGGCAAGCACCCGCCATTCCTGTTTTAGGCACCAGGCGACGGTTTTTTCCGCGATGGCCGGGTCGGTGATCCGCTGGCCCAGGGGTTCGCCCTTCCAGCGGATGAGTTCGGCCTGGAATTTCGGCGGGCCTGCGAAGGTGGCGATGAGGGTGAAATAGTCGACCTTGTTGAACGCCTGAATTTCCCGTTCCCGGTCCGCCACTAGGCGCAGGGCCACGCTCTGCACCCGGCCGGCGCTTTTCGCCTCTTTGCCCAGGCGGCGGAGGGTGGGGCTGACCAGCCAACCCACCACCCGATCCAGGACCCTGCGGGCCTGCTGGGCGTCCACCAGGTGCTGGTCGATGTCCCGGGGCTTGGCCAGGGCGGCCTGGACCGCGTTTTTGGTGATGGCGTGGAAGGCCACCCGCCGGCAGGGCCGGCCCAGGATTTGGGCGATGTGCCAGGCGATGGCTTCGCCCTCCCGGTCCGGGTCGGTGGCAAGAAGGATCTCTTCGGCCTTGGCCGCCAGGCTGGTGAGCTGGGCGATGGCCCGGCTGGCTTTTTCCAGGGGCACGTACCGGGGTTCCACCCGACCATCGTGGAACCCCACCGCCAGGCCGCCATTAATGGGCAGGTCCCGGACGTGGCCGAAACTCGCCGCCACCTGATAGCCAGGGCCGAGGAAACCCTTGATCTTGGCGGTCTTGTTCGGGGATTCGACGATCACGAGACGCATGGCCGGGGATCGTCCCCGAGCCAGGGGGTCCGCAAGGCAGGTCGTTGGGCCTTATTTTAAATGAAAATAACTCGCAATAAAAAGACATCGAACCCTAGCCACTGATGCGTGGTTAAGCGCCCTGGGCTGACCTTCCCCCTTGGAGACAGGGGATGCTCCCATAGCGTCCTGCCTCTCTGCACCAGACCTTCGACCTTTTCCGCACGAAGCGCGCCCTTCCGGGATCACGGCATGGATAATCCGACCACCTTCGACCTCGTCTTCCCGCTGACCATTTTGGTCCTGCTGGGCATCGCGCTGCCGTTGGCCATGTTCAGCATCAACTGGATTCTGTCCGGTTGGGCTGTGGGCCGGCGCAATGTGAGCCCCGGCAAGAACGAGCAGTACGAATCCGGCCTGGGGGTCACCGTTGGCACCGCCGGTGAGAAGTTCTCGGTGAAGTTCTACCTGGTGGCGATGCTGTTCTTGGCCTTCGATATCGAAGTCGCGTTCCTCTACCCCTGGGCCATCCAGTTCAACAAGGGTGGCTGGGAAATGGTGGGGATTCTCGTGGCATTCCTCGTCTGCTGGAGGTGGGCTATCTCTACCTCTACCGCAAGGGCGCCTTTGACTGGGATAAGTGAGGGCGCACTCCTATGACCTTCAAACCTGTTCCTTTGCGCCCCACGGCGCCGTCCCCTGCGGATGTGAATTTCGGTGACGCCTTCATCACCACCCGCGTCGATGCGGTGGTGAACTGGGGCCGCCGCAACAGCCTCTGGCCCTTCCCCTTCGGCACCGCCTGCTGCGGCATCGAATTCATGGGCGTGGTCAGCTCGATGTACGACATCAGCCGCTTCGGCGCCGAACTCGTCCGGTTCAGCCCTCGCCAGGCCGATCTGCTGGTGATCGCCGGCACCATTACTTACAAGATGGCCCCGGTGCTGCGCCGGATCTACGACCAGATGTGCGAGCCCAAGTGGGTGGTCAGCGTCGGCGCCTGCGCCACCTCGGGCGGGTTCTACGACTGCTACTGCACCGTGCCCGGCATGGATGAGATCGTCCCCGTGGACGTCTACGTTGCCGGCTGCCCCCCGCGCCCCGAGGCGTTCCTCGAAGCCATCGTGACCCTGCAGAAGCAGATCGCCCTGGAAAACATGGTGGAACAGAAGGCGGTGGGCGCATGAGTGC
>CANIXE010000274.1 GCA_947470885.1 Planctomycetota bacterium | reverse complement strand
CTATGGCGAATATCATAGATTTTTTTAAAATACCTGCAAAGCATTTTCTCAATCCTCCAGGAATTTGAATTGAAGGTTTTAAGCCCTAGTCCAACCGGGATTTTCGAACAAAATCCGTTCCTTTTCATCCTCAAAGCCATCCTAGGTACCCATGTCATACTCGCTCTTCCGTTGTCTTCTTGTGGTCAGTTGCGCCGCGCTCCTGAACGGCTGCCTCAGCGGCGACGCCCCAGGGATGATCGTCACCCGAGATGGGCGGATGACCGCGGAAACCGCGGAAGTCTCCCGGGATGAACTGACCTACCGTCTGGGTCAACGAGCCAGCGATGCCGCGGGCAAGGGCTGGAACGCCAAAGTCGCCATCCAAGAAATGCCCAAGCTCCACGAAACGAAGGCTGACGAATGGGGCTGGTCCACCATGACCATCACCCTGGATCTGTTCCCCCCGGCGGGCTCTGCTGCCGACCCTGCGGTCCTGGCCCGGGCCGAATCCGCCATCCGGGATGCGGCAATTTATCGGGTACATCGCCAGTCTGACATTCGTTTCGTCAGCACCATGGCCAGCGCCGGAGCGGTGGCGCCAGGCACCCTGACCTACACCACGGTGGCCGGGGACACCTTCGCCGGGATCAGCACCGCGTTCTACGGCACCCCCCAGCACTGGCGGCGGATCGCCGATGCGAATCCCCAGGTGGATGCCGCCCAGATGGCGCCGGGGACGGTGTTGAGCATTCCGCCGAAGCCCTGACCTGCGGATCCGATTGTTATGGACCGTCTGAATCCGTACGGGATGGCTTGATCTAGGAATAGGCCAGAAGCACGTCTTCGAAATGAAGCCCCTCCGGCACCCCCCCCAGGTACAACGGGTGTTTGGGTAACCCTGCGGTCGTAAACCCCAAGGCATGGGTCCGACCGGTGGCGGAGGCAAGCACTCCTCGCAACCTGCTGACATGCCCAGGACGGTCATCCCCATGCCCTCCGAACCCGCAGACGACCAGACTGGCGGGATGGGTTGCCAACACCTCACTAATGGTGGTGAGATTGCCCGGTCCCACCGGATCAGGATGGGTTTTGAGGTGGGCGGGGGAAGTCGCCCGCAGGCCATAGGCGTTGACAACGATCATGCCCCCCACCCGGGCCTGGGGTCGGCTGCGCCGGGTGAAGCCAAAACAGCGCCGTAGGGTCGGATCGAAGGCACTGCCATCCGCGGTCGAAGGATTCAATAGCACCCAGATCACCCGTCCGGGGGCCTTGGTGTCCCAGATATAATCGACCCGGTAGCGCCAGGTCCGACAGGGGCTGAAGAGCGCCTCCCCCCAGACCTCCAGTCCATCGCAGGAAAACGTACCCTCGGTGATGGCACGATGGGTGTCACCCGGGGCAATCGCCATGGAGATACCTTGCAGGGATGATCATGCGGGCATCAAAGGAACCATCGGGATGGATCAAGGGAAGGTCGGCACCTGCCCTGGTGACGGTCATTGCCCCAGCATGGCTGCCTTGAAACGGTCACTGATCGCCTGGGGACCCAGCCAGATTCCAAACATCGCCCGGGCAAAAGCCGGATCCCGCACCCGGGCGCGTTCGCTGCCGTTCACCGCCAAGACCAGATCCCCATCCACCCGGTGATCGATGGTCAGCATATCGCCTTCCACCACCGCCGGATATCCCGCATTCCAGGTGGCCAGGATGGGCTTCAGACGTACCACCTCTGTTTCTGGAAGGTCCCGGAATACCGTGGCATCAGTGGCCTTCACCAGATCGTCCGCGGAAAAGGCCCGGCGATAGGTGAACGCCAGGCGTTTGGGTGCCGCCCCCAAAAGATCCGCCTCGGCCACTCCGGCGGGTTGGTAGAACGCCCCGACATAAATGCGGAACACCCATTTCCAACGCAGCAGGCCGGCGCCTTTCAAGGGAAGTCCATCAACCTGTTCCGGCACCACCACCCCGTCCACCTCCACCGCCGGAGCAAATTGGGGCAAGGACAGGGCCAAGCACACCAGCATTACGATGGGCAGGACGTTGTTCATGGGGCCACTTCATCCCCAGGATCCCTGCCGCAACCGGGGACAACGGTCAGACCAGGTGGGATCATTCCAGAGCCTGGAAGACCACCGTGCCGGACGAACCATCGGACGACTGACGCCCGGAGGACCATTTGACCGATGGCTGCGGCCCCATTCAATCCGACCCCAATGTCCCTGACCGCCTTGACCCGGATGACCGTTGCCGACGCCCTACGGCAACCCGTGACCTGGATGATGACCGGATTGTCCATCATCCTCCTCGGCCTCAGCTACATGTTTGGGATGTTCAATTTCGAAACCGAGGACCGCCTGCGGATGCTGGCCACCACCGGAGCCTCGGTGGCGATCCTCAACGGCCTGTTTTTAGGCGTCCTGGGTGTTTCCCAGGGAATCCACGACGAACTGGCCAGCCGGACCGCCTTGACCCTGTTCGCCAAGCCCCTCAGTCGGGGAGCCTTCCTCGGCGGCAAGATCCTCGGCTCTTTGATCACCGTCGGCGCCTCGGCGACGGTGATCCTGGGCGCCCACCTGATCCTCCTGTGGATGGCCGGGCGCACTTCCTTCGAAGGCAGCCTTCTGAATCCCCGACCCGACGAGATCATCGCGGTCCCCTGGGCCAGCGTCATCGCCGCCCACGGCCTGGCCCTGTGCCACAGCGGAGTCCTGGCCAGTGCCGCGGCGATTCTCGCCCTACGCCTGCCCCTGGCAGCGAATATTCTGGGCTGTTTCGCCCTGTTCATCGCCGGCCATCTGTTGTCTGCCAGCGGGATCCTGGGTGGGGTGGTGATTCCCGGCCTGGCAGTGTTCAATATCGACGACAGCATCCAGTTGACCGGAACTGCCCCTTCCCCGGCGTATCTGCTGGGTGCCGTCCTTTACTCAGCTCTTTTCGGTACAGGATGCTGGCTCATCGGGCTGGCCCTGTTCCAGCGGCAAGACATCCCCTGACTTGAGGTCTTACGCGTGCGCTACGCCCTGCTTGGTGATATCCATGGAAATACCGAGGCCCTGAAGGTCGTCCTGGATTCCATCCGCGTACAGAATATCGACAAGATCGTCTGTCTGGGGGACGTGGTGGGCTACGGCGCTGAACCTGTCGCCTGCCTGGAAATGATCCGCGCCCTGAAATGCGATGTGATCGCCGGCAACCACGACTGGGCGGCGGTGGGCAAGCTGAACATCGACTGCTTCAATGCCTACGCCAAGGCCGCGGCGATCTGGACCCGGGATCAGCTCAGCGAAGAACAGAAAAACTGGCTGGCGAACCTGCCCCTGACCATCACCTACGAGCATTTCGCCGTGGCCCATGGCACCTTCCATCAGCCGGAAGCCTTCAATTACATCCAGACGGTGTTCGACGCCCAGCAGAGCTTCGAAGCCCTGAAAAAACTCGGCGCCCGCCTCGGCTTCCTCGGCCACAGCCACGTCCCGGTGGGCTTTTTCGACACCGACCCGATCACCTACACCCTCGACCCCGACATTCCCATCGACGAAGAGTTGGCGATGATCGTCAACGCCGGCTCGGTGGGCCAGCCCCGGGACGAGAACAACAAATCCAGTTTCGCGATCTACGATACCGAAGCCGCCCAGGTCACGATCAACCGACTGGACTACGATATTGACGCCGCCGCGAACAAGATTCGAGGCGTCGGCCTGCCGGAAATCCTCGCGGCCCGGCTCTATCAGGGCAAATAACAGGCCCAGGGCAAAACAGCGTCAGTCCCAATGGCGTTTAGCAACGCAAGTTGGGGTGGTTTT
>CANIXE010000273.1 GCA_947470885.1 Planctomycetota bacterium | reverse complement strand
TGATGTCTGTCAGGTAAACTCTTCTGTCTCCTTTCGTGCCGTTCGTGCTGTTCGTGGTTCCGCCTTTTTTCAGACCCGGCGCATCTTTTGAATAACCACGAAAAGCACGAAAGGAAAACAGACGACGAAGCTTGTCAGGAAAACTCTTCTGTCTCCCTTCGTGCCGTTCGTGCTTTTCGTGGTTCCGCCTTTTTTCAGACCCGGAGAATCTTTTGAATAACCACGAAAAGCACGAAAGGCACGAAAGGAAAACAGGCAACGAAGTCTGTCAGAGAAACTCTTCTGTCTCCTTTCGGGCCGTTCGTGCTTTTCGTGGTTCCGCCTTTTTTCAGGCCCGGCGCATCCGGTAGTGGGCCACCAGCCACTCCTGGCCGCCATCCCAGTTCCAAAGCTCGGCGCAGCTCATGAAGAAGATCCGCCAGCGTTGGAGCTGGACCCCGGCATCGAACCCCGCCTGGGCGAGGATCTTTTTGCACGGGCCAGCGTTCTGGTCTAGGTTCACCAGCCAGGCCTCGGCGGTCTTGCCGTAATTGGTGCCGTTCACCGCCACCTGGTCCTCCACCACCAGGTGGCGGTGCAGCCGACCGGGCAGGCCCAGGGCGGGCATCATCCCTCCGGTGAAGAAATGCCGGCTCATCCAGTCGTCGTCGTTGCGGTCGTTGAACGGGTAGCTGAACGACTTGTGGACGAAGACGTGGAACCACAGCCGACCCTCAGGCTTCAGCCAGCCGGCGATGCGCTGGAACAGCAGGTCCCAGTTCCGCAGGTGCTCGAAGCACTCGATGGACACCACCCGGTCGAAGGTCCGCTCCGGGGCGAACTGGACCATGTCCACGGTCCGGACCTCCACATTCGCCAGACCCTCGTTCTTGAGAATGGCGGTGATGAATTCCCGCTGGGGATTGCTGTTGCTGATGGCCAGGATCTGGGCCTTGGGATAGCGCCGGGCCATCCACAGGGTCAGGGAACCCCAACCGCAACCGATCTCCAGGATCTCCTGGCCGTCCGCCAGGCCGGCGTGGGCGCAGGACTTTTCCAGCATCGCTGCTTCGGCCTCCCCCAGATTCCGGGCGCCGCCCTCGTACCAGGCACTGCTGTATTTCCGGTGGGGGCCGAGACACAGGTCGAAGAATGCCGGGGGCACCTCGTAGTGCTGGGTATTGGCGGCGGCCTGTTCGATGGCCAAGGGCGCCCGGACCAGCTGGGCCTCAAAGCGGGCCGAGGAATCCGGGTTGATCTCTTTGAGCCGATCTGCCAGCAGGCCGCGGATACCCCGGCGGACCAGGGCATCGGGGACGAGGGCGCGTTCAGCGAGGGCGATGCCAATGGACATGGGTCAGCTCTTTCCGGGGCGGGGGAACCAAGGGATGAAGGCGGAGGTCCGGGCCTGGTAGTCCCGGTAGTCGGGCCGGGTGACCAGGGCGCGTTTTTCCGTGTAGGGAATGCCGCTGACGAATAGCAGGAGGACCAGCAGCACCGCCGGCGCCGCCAGCATCGGCCACTGCAGCGGTCCACCCCAAGCCAGCAGGGGATAAGCGAACCAGTGGCACCACTCGAAAAAATAATTCGGATGCCGGCTGTACCGCCACAAGCCGGCGGTGCAGGTTTTACCGCGATTCGCCGGCGCATTACGCCAGGCCGTCAACTGGGCGTCCGCCACCGCCACCAGGGCCAGGGTCACCGCCCACCAGGCCACAGCAAAAGCGTCTCCCACCACGAGGGGCCGGGCATCCCCCGCCAGGGCGAAGAACGGCAGACCGAACAGGAAGGCGGCCACCGCCTGGGCCGCGTAGAACCAGATGAATTGACGATTGGCCTGTTCGCCCCAGTGGGCGCGCATCGCCGCGTAGCGCCCGTCCTCGTGGGGTTCCTTGAGCACCCGGGCGATCAGCAGGTACCCGCCCAGGCGCAGGCCCCAGACCCCACCGAGCACGCCCACCAATAGACGGCGATCCGGATCTCCGGGGCCGACCAGGGCATAAAAAACCGCGGAAATCCCGATCAGCAAGGCCCAGGCGGCATCCACGCTGGTGGCATTCCGGGTCCGGCACTGGATCGCCCAGAGCACGGCCATGGTGCCGGCAATGCCGGCGAATCCGAGAAGCAGATGAATCATGGGGAGGCTTTCGGGATGAGGCGGATCAACAAGGCCGTCGCCAGCCCATAGCCGACGGCGATGGCCAGGATGGTGAGCACACGATCCGCCGGCAGGACCAAGGCCCCCAGGGCCGCGCCCCCCAGGTAGGCCCCGGGAGCACTGAGGGCCGCCAACAGCGGCGGCAGCCAGCGGAATTTCAGGGTCCAGCCCAGGCTGCTCAGGAAGGCCAGGGCATAGAGGACCCACAGAGTCAACATCCACGGAGGCGGCAGGTGACCGTCCAGGGGACCGGCGCGGAACACCGCCAGGCCGCTCAACCCCAGCAAGCCGTCCACGAGCCAACCCAGGCACAGGGCGAGAATTCCCAGGCGCAGGCTCACCCCGGGATGCCGCCGGTAGGCCAGGACCAGAGCCGGCAGGGCCGCCACCGGGCCCAGCCACGGCAGATCCTGGGCCGCGCCGAGGATGGCGGCGAACCAGGCGAGCTGCCACAACAGGGCGTAGGCGATGGCCATGATCAGGAGGCCCGCCAGCCGGGTTTGGCAAACGTCAGATGGGCCACGCCCAGGGCCCTCTCGGCGAAGCCGCCGCTGCAGTAGCTGAGGTAGAATTCCCAGAGGCGGAGGAACCGGTCGTCGTAACCCATAGGCCGCAATTCCCGCGCGTGGGCCAGCAACGCAGTGCGCCAGGTGGCCAAGGTTCGGGCGTAGTCCGGGGCGTAGTCGGCCATCGCCACCAGATCCAGGTCGCTGTGCCTGGCCGCCGCCCGGCCCAGGGCGTTCACCGAGGGGATGCAGCACCCGGGGAAAATGTGGCGCTTGATGAAGTCGCTTTCCCGGGCCGCCCGGGCGAATTCCCGATCGGGGATGGTGATGGCCTGGAGCACCGCCAAACCGTCGGGTTTCAGGAGGCGGGCGCAGGTGGCGAAGAACGTCGGGAAATAGGCCTGGCCCACCGCCTCGATCATCTCCACGCTCACCAGCTTGTCGTAGGTGCCGGTGAGGTCCCGGTAGTCGCACAGGCGGACGTCCACCCGGTCGGCCAGGCCGGCGTCCGCCACCCGCTTCGTCGCCAAGGCGTGCTGTTCGGTGCTGATGGTGACGGTGGTGACGTGGACGCCCCGGGTCGCAGCGGCGCGCAGGGCCAGGGCGCCCCAGCCGGTGCCAATCTCCACCAGGCGTTCTCCCGGGCGCAGGTGCAGGCGGTCGAACAACAGGTCCAGCTTGTGCATCTGGGCCTCTTCCAGGGTCGCCGCCGGATGGGGCCAGATGGCACTGGAGTAGGTCAGGGACGGATCCAGCCAGCGGCTGAAAAACGCATTGCCCAGGTCGTAATGGGCCTGGATATTTTTCCGCGCCCCGACCTTGGTGTTGGGCTTCAAGGCGTGGGCCAGGGCATGGAAGGGCATGAAGAAACTGCCCAGATTGCTGTCCAACTTGGCGACTCGTTGCCGCTCCCGGATGAACACCCGGACCACCTCGGTGAGGTCGCTGGCGGTCCACCAGCCTTCGCCGTAGGCATCGCCGGAGCCATCGCTGCCGTCGAAGGCCACCACCGGCCACAGCCGGGGATCGTGGACGGTGATCACCGGGCCACCGTGATCATGGAGAACGATCCCGTTTTCCACCAAGGTGAGGGGCAGGTCCCCCAAGCGGGCCAAGACCTGGCCGCGGCACCAGCGGGTCCACCAGGTGCC
>CANIXE010000272.1 GCA_947470885.1 Planctomycetota bacterium | reverse complement strand
TGATGTTCAGATGATCAAATCCATCCAGGATAACATCAACAAATATGCGATATGGGAGTTTCTCTTTTTTGTAACCCCTGGAGAGCCAACCGCTGCAGGGAAAAACCAGCAAGTCGAGGGTCAAGACGACGTCGGGAGCACAACAGCCAGGGAGTTTAAGTTCTATCTGGTAGACGCTCGCCCACTCAGGACCGCGCTTCAGATGGTAGCGCCCACCCCTGGAGAGGTAGAGGCCGCCGTAGAGCGTTTTGGATCCGACCCAGAGGTCTTGGCACATGGGACCGACCTCCTGATCGAGGCGCTCGGCATGACGAGTAGAGAAATCCTGCCAATCCAAACGGAAGCAATCTCGTTCCAGATCCTCGCAGCCGCCACTGAGGGCCCTCGAGCCCACACCTTACTCATAGGGCCGCCTGGAGTTGGAAAGTCCCTTATCCACAAGGCCGCTGAGATGGTCCAGGCGGCCTACGCGTTCGCTATGCCCACCAAGGCCACAGAGGCGGGCCTCATCGGCAGTGGCCATAGTAACGGTCGGCATAGGTCACCGGGTCTTATACCCATGGCTCATACAGGGGCTTTCTCCGTGGAGGATTTCAATCAGGCCAATTCAGTTAAAAACCAGAGATTCTGCGCAACATTCACCCACGTAATGGCGGAGGGTAAGGTCTCAGACGCAAGTGTCTCTAGGACGACCTATGAGGCTCAGGTCTCGATCATCCTTGACGCCAACCGGAAGTCCGACGTGAGGCGGAAATCTAGCAATAAGTCCGGATTCGATCGTGTCGTAGAGGATATCGGGATACCCATGAACGTCCTGTCACGGATGACGTACGTGGCAGAGATTCCCCGGGACGCAAAGACCCAGATAGCAGTGACGATCGATGTCATAACCGCCCACAAAGGCGGAGTTTCGCCAGCTATCACTGAGAAGGTGCGTCAGCTCAAGGTGTACCTGGCGATGATGCGCGATCGCCATGCCCTCATCACGTTGCCGGATGATGTCTTGAAGAACATCTCGAAACGCCTCCTGGACATCTGCAACTCCACAGAAAGCCACTTCGACCGCCACCATGAGTTCGGTGACTTTATGGCACGTCTGGGAAAGCAGATGATCATGCTGGTGGAAGCGCACGCCCGCCTCCAAAACCGGGATGTGGCAACGATTGCCGACGTCGATGCCATCTACCCGTTCGTGTGGCGCAAAATCGACTGGATCAAACAGACCCTGTTCGGCGGCCAAGTCGAGGAGGCGGTGGTCAATGCAAACGAACCGGCTCGCCGGAAGCTGATCGCCTTGTTCCTGAGTCGTTTCCGTCGCCCGACGTGCACTGCCAGACAGATCAAACGGGAGATTGGGCTCTTCTCTGCGACACTCAGCACCATTGAACAGGACCTCACGGCGTTGCTGGGGGCCCCTGACGACAAGGGGCAGTTCCAAGTGGTGACTCATGCCTGATTCCGTCACCGCCTTCGCGATCCTGCCAGGCTTTCCGAAGCCAGAGGTGTGCGGGCCTCATTTTGATGCCTTGAAGTCCTACGTTGCCTCCCAAGGCCAGCCCCGCCCGGTTCCCATTGACCGGGCGGGGGTGGTCTGGGCGGAACGGACCCTGGTTAACATATGCATCGAGCTTGGGATCGAGGTGAAAACACGCCTAGTCGATGATGGCAGGGCTGCCGCGGTCCAGGAGCTAGCATCGCGGGAACTGACGGTGCTTGAATGGGCCGACCTCGTCGCCGCCGTTTCTGCCGACCCGAGCACAATGTTTGTGCTCCCAGGAGCAACCAAGACAGCCCAAGCTGTCAGTGCCTGGTTCCACCGAATGCTCGGCCGCGAGCGAGGATTCAGTCAAAGCCAGGTGGAACAGTACCTCAGACTGGCACGAGCTTCCGCTAAAGAACGTGCTGCGGTGGCAAATGCCGCATCCCTCGGGGCCGCCATGCGCCTGCTGCGTACCATGGGAAGAGTGAAGGCGCCCCAGGCGGCATTCGCCCCTGAGGCGAGTCTCGCAGAGAAGCGTGCTATGCAGGTTGCCACCTCCTTGATGGAAAGCCTCGGTGAGGTCCCTCAATGGACCCGGGAGGGCACGGAGATCATCCGAGGCCTCTACAAGGTGCTGAGGATGACTTTGCGGGACTGCCCCGCCATCGATTCGAAGGGTGGCCACCCTATGCCATGAACCTACCACGAACGACGCTGTTTCCTCTCATTTTCAAACGCCATGCGGGAATATCTCGCCTCTGGCATCCCCATCGTACCCACTCTTAGGATCCTATCATGATACCCAACTTTACACCCTCGGTCAGCGAAGTGGATCGCCTCACCAGGGAGACCCGCGACATCCTGGCCAAGGGCATGCGCCACAGTGGCAACGCCCACAACCTGAATCGCAATCTCACGGTCAATGCGATTCCCGGTAATGGCGGCAATGCAAATCTGGTAGTGATAACGTTGGCGGGGACACCGACGGTTGCTGCCGTTTGTATTTGCCTCACCCACGAAAACGACCTAATCAGCCGCCACATTACCACGGGACGCAACCTAACCACCGAGGAGGTCAAAGTGCTGCGAAACTTCGTTTGTCACGTGGCAGGGCAGTCAAACTATCGCCTGATTCCTGGCACCTTCGCCTGGGAAAGTGGCTTTAGGCTTTTTAATGGGACTCAGATGCACCCCGGCACTCAAGCGCACCACGGAACACAGGCGAGCCTGTGTGATAGCTGACATGCTGGCCCAACAGATCGGGAGCTCTTGAACTAGCCTGCGGCCCCGCGGACCCAGTCTGGTATCACGTCTGCGACCAACCCGCTGGCCGCCCATGCGGCGGCCAGCGCTCGGGCCCCATCCTCCGCCTCGCGTCGTGCCTCATCTCGTCGCTGGCGGAGCGCTGGGCTGCCGGCCCGGAACCCAGGCCGACCGCGCACCAGCACCTCTTCGGCATTCGCCGCCAGCTCTGCCAGGTAATCAACCGTGGCATCCATATCGCAGACAACGACGGCCGAGAAACTGAGTTCACCGTCCACCGCATCATCCGTCCGGCAGCTCTCCCCGCGGACCAGCGACGTCACGAGAGCTGGGTCAACGGTACTCGTCCCGGATCTACCGCGCAGGTGAGCGAGGTGGATGCCGCCGGCGGTGGTCACTCGGCTTCGGGTAATCCGCCATGTGTCGTCGGCAGAGATCAGCCGGTAGGCAACGTCGGTGAGGGGGTTGGTGAAGCTGGTCGTGGTCACAATTTACCTGCGGCGCGACGGCGGCCCAATGATCGGCGACAGGGTCTCTTCTAGTTCACGGAGCAGCGCCGGATCGTTCGGCGCGAACTCATCAGGAATACCGAGATCAACAATCCGCGGTAGATCGCCCGAGAAGGTTCCATTTATCCAGGCTGCGTGCTCGGGGCCGAAGGTCACGACGAGATCGGCCCAGGCGAGGTCGTCCTCATTCAGTTGGTGGGCAGCACGGGAATCAATGCCTGCTGACCGGACCTGAATCCCAGGGGTTGAGCGGTAGAGGCGCTCGGCGGTGACGCTGCGGGCTTTGTTCAGGGTGCAGACGAACAGGACGTGCATGGTCAATGGGCTTCTCCACCTGCGGACAACCTTCGACTACGCTTCATTGATGTGGTAGACTTCGGTGTGTCCGCACGCGCATTCGCGGTGGAAAACCAGCTTGTCCTTGCGGATGCGGCCATCTTTTCCGCAGCTTGTGCAAGTGAGATCGATCTTCGTGTTCTGATCGCAATCGGCACACTTAAGGTAATAACCGTACTTGCCGTAGGTAACGGCGACCTTCATGGAACTGCAGTGGC
>CANIXE010000271.1 GCA_947470885.1 Planctomycetota bacterium | reverse complement strand
TCAGGAAATCGAGGAACCGGCTGGCGGCCGCCCGTTCGGCGGCACTGCTCCACGGCGCATCCCTCAAGTAAGCGGGATTATCGTTCCAGGCATTCACCGCGGGATAGGTCACCCGCAGGTCGCCCCACCGGCCCTGGGCGTTCTTCAGGTAGTCGATGGCGACATTTTCGTACACGCACAGCGCGTCATAGGCGGAGGGACCCTTCAGAACCATGTCCTTCATCTGGGACCCCGTGGACCGGGACATCCCCGCCACCCCTTTTTCGAATTTCGTCAGCCAGGCCTGGAAGCCCGGATCCAGCACCTGGGCCATGGTCAATTCCCGACTGTTGTGCCAGTCGCAGGCCATCAGCACCAGGGCCATCAGGCCGCTGTTGGACTGGTTGGGATGGGTATGGCCGAACTTGAAGAATCCCCAATCGGGCTTCCCCGCCAACCCGGCCCAGCCCGTGGGTTCCGCCACTAGGGCAGCGATGTCCTTGAAGGAGGCCGGTGGGGTCTTCAACGCGGCGAAGCGCTCGTTCCAGAACACGAAGACCATGGGCGTCAGGGCCAGGTTCTCGGTGCGCAGGAAGGGCGCCTTGCCATTTTTCAACTGCCATTCCGCGGCGAAACCTTCCGTCGTCAGGGACGCCGCGGGGGCCCAGATGTGCAGCTTCTCCCCCGCCATCAGGGCTTGGCCGCCTTCCAACGAACCCTTGGGCACCAGGGTGATCTGCACCGTGGGCTCGACCTTGGCGAACTCCTCCACCGCCCAGACCAGCCAGCGTTCCTTTTCGGTCCCGTAGCCGACGGTGATCTTGATCCCTTTGCCCTCGGGCACCGGGGTCGGGGTGGCGCCCCCGGACACCGTGGCCGGAGCACCGCCGCCGACTGCCGGCAGGACCATCCCCGCCAGGAAATAACGCCAGCTCAGGTAGCCGCAGGCGGCAAGGATGATGAGGATGACCAGCTTGCCGAGGAGCGTGGCTTTGGGTTCAGTGTCGTTGGCCATGGGATTATCCGCAGTCTCAGAAGAAGGTGGCGATGTCGCGGAACACCGCCCGGATGTCGTTGGTGGTCCCGGCGTAGAATTTGCCCTGGGTGATCTCGGCGATTTTTTTCAGCACATCGCCCTTGGCATCCTTGCCGTAACCGATGGTGAACACCCGGATGCCGCTGCCGCCCTCCGGGCCGGGATCCAAGCGGCCGAGGAGATCCGCCAACTTGGTCTTGCTGGTGGTGTCGGCGCCGTCCGAAAGAACAACCACGGCGGTGATCTGCCCGGCGTCTTTGTCCTGCTCCAGGCGTTTGACCGCACTGTCCACCGCATCGTACAGCGAGGTGCTGCCGCCAGCGATCAGGCTGCCGACGATCTGGGACGCCCGGGGCCGGTTGGCGTCCAGCTTTTCACCCTCGGTCACCCACGAAACCGACGAATTGAAGGTCAGGATCGACAGCCGGTCGCCCTCCCCCAACAGGCCGACGAAATCCTTGGCCCCTTCCCGGGCGTGGACGATCTTGCGGTCGTCTTCCATCGAGCCGGAGGTGTCGATGGCCAGGACCACATGGGCGGGTTTTTTGCGCTGGCGCCACAAGCTGATCGCCCCGTCGATGACCTCGGCGGCGGGAACCTCCAGGGTGGTGGCGGGCTCCTTGGGATCGACCCCGTGGGCCTGGTCGATGGGGGCGCCCAGGGCGACCTCCACCGCCGCCGGCCGAAAGCCGAAGGTCATGGCCCGTTCCTGCTGGGGCCGATCCAACAGGAATTTCACATACGCCTTGGCCGCCTCTTTCTGCTGGGCAGTGACCCAGGGACGATCCACCAGCCCGGTGGGATGGTCGCTCCAGAACGTGCCTTCCTTGGGATAGATGGCGACCACCGGGAAGCTGGGTTTGCGCTCGGCGGCATTGGCTTCGATCACCAGATTTTCATAGAGCACCGCCGCGCTGAGGGTCGAAGGACCGGCGGCGAACATTCGCTTGGCGAAGAAGCCGGTGGAGGACCCATAGTGGACCACCGAACGTTCGATGCCCTGGACAAACGTGCCCACGTCGGGCTTGGTCACATCCGCTAGAGTCAGGCCGGCGACCTTGCCGGAACCGGCATACACTTCCGCGAGGAGCGTCTGCAGGCCGCTGTTGGAATATTCCGGGTGGGTGTGACCGAAGCGGAACCGACCCCACTGGGCCTGGCCCTTGGTGGCCCAGCCCCGGGGATCCTGGGCGATCTTCAGAACGTCGGCCCAGCCAATCTTGGTTCCGGGCCAGCCCAGGGCTTCGGCCATGGGTTGCCACATGGCGATGACCACCGGCGACAGGACCACATTCTCGGCCTGGGGCACCAGATCCTTCCCAGTGGCGGTGCGGCTTTTGGCATTGGCCAGGGCGATGAAGGCGGAGGACGCCGGACTAACCAGGGTCGCCTGCTGGCGACCCGCCAGAACCTCATCCATCAGTTCCCCGGAACCCATCGCCTTGGCGATGACCTGGACCGGTTGGCCGGCGACCTGGACCTTGCGGGCATTGAACTCGGTGGTGACCGCCTCGATCCAGGCCTGTTTTTCCGAGCCATACAGCATCAGCACCGGGATGGCCCCCGGGTCCGGGACCTGGGAAGCCCCAGACGGGTCAGTCGGCGCTGCCCCAGACGCTGCGTCCCGGGTGAAGATCCACGCCGCCCCGAGGATGGCGAGGATGAAGATGACCAGCGGACCGAGCTTGCCCATGACGGCTCCTGTTTCTTAAAAGATCTTGAACAGAACGGATCAAGATCTGATGAAGACCGAGGGTGGGGCGGAGACGGCGCGTTTCCGTCACAACCCGGCGATGGTTTCCGCCAGATTCGCCAGCTCCACCTGATCCTTGGCCACCTGGGCCTTGGTTTCTTCCACCTGGGCCGCCGGGGCCCGGGCGATGAAGTCATCGTTGGCCAGGCGGCTTTCCTTGCCCTGGATGCTCTTGGCCAAGCCAGCGTGGCGTTTGATGAGCTGATCCTTCAGCTTGGCCAGATCCGCCACGCCCTGGACGGGGATGTGGAGCTTCAAGCCGCCCACCACGTTGGTGACGCTGGCCGCCGGCTTGGCGCCGGAGGAAGCGATCACCAGGGAAGACAGGTTGGCCCGGTCGCTGACGAAGGCGCGATTCTGCTCCAACAGGGTCCGGTCGGATTCAGCCGGGGCGTGGATTTCCACCGCCAGGGCGACGCCGTCGGCCAGCTGCAGCAAATTGCGAACGTTGCGCACGGCCACGACCACATCCTGCAATTCGCTCATCTGCCCGGCGATGCCCGAAGTGCGATGGGTGGCCTCGGGTTCCGGCCACGCCTCGGTCATCAGGAAGCGGCCCGCCCAGGCGCTGCCGCCCAAGGTGGTCTGGACCTGCTGCCACAGGTATTCGGTGATGAACGGCATGCCGGGGTGCAACAGCCGTAGGGTCTTTTCAAAGGCGAAGGACAGGACGTTGGTGGCATCCACCGCCCCCTGGCCGCCGGCCTTGAACTGATGCTTGGCCCATTCGACGTACCAGTCGCACAGGTCGTCCCGGAAGAACCGGTAGGCCGTGGTGGCGTAGTCGTTGAAATGGAACGCTTCCAAGTGGGCGGTGCATTCCGCGGTGGTGGTAGCCAAACGATCCAGCAGCCAACGTTCGGTGAAACCCAGCTTCGCCGGGTCCAAGTCCGCCGCCGTCACCGGGGCGGCCAACGGCCGTTCGCTGAGGTTCATCAGCAGGAAACGGCCGGCATTCCACACCTTGTTGGCGAAGTTGCGCCCAGTTTCGAACTTGGCAGGGGACAGCTTGAGGTCCTGGCCCTCGGTGGTCATGTCCAGCAGGGTGTAGCGCAGGGCGTCGGCGCCGTACCCGGGGCAGGTGTAGTCC
>CANIXE010000270.1 GCA_947470885.1 Planctomycetota bacterium | reverse complement strand
CTGCTGAATGCCTGCAACGGTTTTGTCACCGCTTTGTCCACCGCCGCCTGCTATATAGAATCCGGCCGGGCGAAGCGAATCCTGGTCATCGGCGCCGATGTGATGAGCAGCATCATCGACTACGCGGACCGCAATACCTGTATTCTTTTCGGTGACGGCGCCGGCGCGGTGCTGGTGGAGGCCGGTCCCATCGAGGGTCGGGGCATCCAGGGCTTCGAGCTCCACAGCGATGGTGCCGGCGCGGCGGAATTGGCGATCCGCATCCCCGAGGGCAAGGAGACCGATCCTTCGGCCCGCAAGGTCGTCCATCAGAACGGCCGGGTGGTGTTCAGTCACGCAGTTCGTCGGATGTCCGAGGTCGCAGAATCCTGCCTGAAGAGTCTGGGCCTCACCGGCGCCGACGTGGATCTGGTGGTGCCCCACCAGGCCAACATTCGGATCATCGAAAGCACCGCCGAACGCATCGGCGTGTCCATGGACCGGGTGGTGGTGAACATCGACCGGGTGGGCAACACCACCGCCGCCACCATCCCCCTGGCCCTGGCCCAGGCCCAGGAGGACGGCCGTCTGGTCCCCGGATCCCGGGTCCTTCTGGTGGCCTTCGGTGGCGGTTTCACCTGGGGCGCCTGCTACCTCACCTGGGGGGGCGCATGAACGAACGTCTCAGCCTGCTCCGCTGGATGATCCTGGCCCGGGCCACCGACGACCGGATGGCCAAGCTGAAGGCCCAGGGCGAGGTCGCTGGCAGTGTATTCGTCGGCCGCGGCCAGGAGGCCTATTCCGCCGCCGGAGCGATGCAGTTGCGCAAGGGTGACATCTATGCGCCTCTGATCCGGGATCAGGCTGGGCGCCTGGTGTTCGGCGAGTCCCTGATCGAGGTGTCGCGTTCGGTCCTCGGCCGGCGCACCGGCTGGATGAAGGGCAAGGACGGCAACATCCACCGGGGCCACGTGGACATTGGTCAGCTGCCGATGATCAGCCATCTGGGGGCGATGATCAGCGTGGTCAATGGCACCCTATTGGCCCGGCGTCTGGCGGGGAAGTTGGGGGATACCATCGGCCTAACCTGTCTGGGTGATGGGGCGATGAACACCGGTGCTGCCCATGAGGCGATCAACCAGGCCGCCGTGGAAAAATTGCCTTTGGTGATTCAGGTGGCGGACAACCAGTTGGCCTATTCGACGTTCAGTGACTGCACCTATGCCTGCAAGGATCTGGTGGATCGGGCGGTGGGCTACGGCGTACGCGGCCACACCTGCGACGGCACCGATGCCGACGCCTGTCTGGCGACGATGCGCGGGGCGGTGGCCCGGGCTCGGGCCGGGGAAGGCCCCCAGCTGGTGGTGGCGAAGCTCCTCCGCCTGGCCGGGCATGGCACCCACGATGATGCCTCCTACGTCAGCGACGAGCTCAAATCCCGCTTTGGCGACTGTTTGCACCTCTATGAACACACCTTGCGTCTCCAGGGCGTGGCCACGCCGGAGTTGATTGCCGGGATGTGGGAGGAAGCCCGGTCCGCCATCGCCTTGGCGGTCCAGCAGGCCCTGGGGGAACCCCAGCCGGACGCCGCCTCCCTGGACTGGCAGGCCTACGCTGAACGCGATCTCACGGGATTCCGGGCATGAAATACCTCGAAGCCATCCGCCTGGCCCTGGGCGACAGCCTGGCCGCCGATCCCCGGGTGTTCCTCTACGGTCAGGACATCGCCGGGAGTTTCGGCGGCGCCTTCAAGGCCACCAAGGGCCTGGATGAACGGTTCCCCGGCCGGGTTTTGAATTCCCCCATCAGTGAAGATGCCATCGCTGGAATGGCGGTGGGCGCCGCCTTGGATGGCGCCCGTCCGGTCATCGAGTTCCAGTTTGCCGACTTCGCCTCGGTGGCCTTCAACCAGTTGGTGAACCAGGCGGCCACGACCTTCTGGCGCACCGGTCGGGCCTGCCCCCTGGTGGCCCGCCTGCCCGTGGGCGGAACACCGGGTGGTGGTCCGTTCCACTGTCAGATGCCGGAAGCCTGGCTCAGCCATCACCCGGGCCTGGTGGTGGTGGCCCCGGCGACGGTGGCGGATGCGTACTTCATGCTCCGGGATGCCATCGCCTGCAAGGACCCGGTGGTCTTCCTCGAGCACAAGTACCTCTATTACCACCTGGAAGCCGAGTTCGATCCCCGCACCGCCGAGCATCCGGGCCTGGGCCGGGCGGTGGTTCGTCGCCAGGGCACCGACTGCACCCTGGTGAGCTGGAGCGGCATGGTTCATGAATGCCTGAAGGCTGCGGAGATTTTGGCCGCCGAGCACGACGTTCACGTCGAGGTCGTCGACCTGCGCTGCCTGCGGCCCTTGGATACCGAGACCATCCTGGCCTCGGTCGCCCACACCGGCCGCCTGGTGGTGGCCAGTGAGGGCTGGCCCTTCGGCGGCATCGCTGCAGAGGTCGTTGCCCTGGCGGCCAGCGAAGGCTTCCGTCATCTGGATGCCCCGCCCGCCCGGTTGTGCGCCCAGGACGTGCCGGTCCCGTTTCATCCTGATCTGTTCGCCTCCCACCATCCGGATGCAGCGCGGATTGCCGACCTGGTCCTGGACACCGTGAGGTTCTGATGGCATCAGTGCCCGTTTCTTCCGCCACTACCGAAGTCCGGATGCCCCAGTTCGGGGAAGCCGCCGCCGACGCCACCATCGTCGCCTGGCTGGTCCAGCCCGGTCAGGCGGTGAAGGCCGACCAGGAGCTGGTGGAGGTCCAGACCGAGAAGTCCCTCCTGACCGTCGCCGCCCCGGTGGATGGCATCCTCAAGGAACACTGCGCCCGCCCCGGCGAAGCCGTGCAGGTCGGGGTGGTCATCGCCCGGATCAGCCTGCCCCAGGCCGCTCCAGGTGTCGCCCCGGTGGTGCCCACCGACGTTCATCCCATCGGCACCGCGCCGGCGGCGAAGGCCCCCGCGCCCAAGGCTAAAAAGCCTGAACCGATGCGCCTGGGAGATCGTTCCGCCCTGTTGGCGGCCCACGGTGAGATCGCCTTCCTGTCCCCCCGGGTTCGCGCCCGGGTCGCGGAAAGCGGTCTGAAGACCAGCGATCTCACCGCGATCCAGGGTACCGGTGCCGGTGGCCGGATCACCGGCGCCGATGTCGACCGCTACCTGGCCATGGGGGAAAGCCTGTCGCCGGTGCGCCAGGCCGTGGCCAGCGCCATGACCCGGTCCTGGTCCCGGCCCCTGGCCACCGTCGCCATGCCCGTGGGGATGGACGCCTTGCTGGCCCATCGCCGGACCATCGAAGGTCGGCCCAGCGCCACGGTCTACGGCTTGGCCGCCCTGGCCCGGGCCATCGCCAAGGGCACGCCCTTCGCCGCCAAGCTGTTTGGTAGCCGTCTGGTCAAAGCCCAATCGGTGGACCTGGCGGTGGCGGTGGAAGTGAACGACGGTGTGCTGACCCCGGTGATCCGGGGTGTCGACAAGCTGAGCCTGGCGGAACTCACCATCGCCGTGGACAAGGTCATCGACCAGGCCCGGGCCGGCCGGGTGGCCGATGCCGGCGACGCGGTGGCGACGGTGAGCAACTACGGGATCTTCGGGATCACCTGGGCGACGCCGATCCCCCTTGCCGGGCAGGCGATCATTCTCGGCCTGGGGGCGGTCCAGAGCGTCCCCGACTGGGATCCGGCGCTGAAAGCCTGGGGTCGGGCCCGTCAGGCTGAAGCCACGTTGACCTTCGACCACCGGATCGCCGATGGCGGCGCCGCCGGCCGCCTGCTGTCCGCCACGGTGGACATGATCCAGCATCCGGAACGCCTGGGCTGACCAAGGCGAGGCGCCCGCCCAGGATCAACCCCGGCTCCACCGCCATGGGGAAGTGAAGTGGGGATCATGCTCAGGACCACGGCGGATG
>CANIXE010000269.1 GCA_947470885.1 Planctomycetota bacterium | reverse complement strand
GACGGCCACGTCGGCTCGGATGCGCGTTGTTTCCGCACCTCACGCGGATCCGGCCAAGTGCCGCCGGGAGCGCCGACGGCCACGTCGGCTCGGATGCGCCCGAAGCCGCGGCCCCTTGTCCTGATCGTGGATCAGATCGTCACGCCGGCCTTATTTCAGCCAGGTCGCCAGCTGCACGGCGATCTTCTTCTGCACTTCGACGGGGAAGCGGTGGTCGTAGTCACCTTCCCAGATGGCGATCTGGGGCTGGTCGATCTCGCTGGCCCGCTGGCGTAGGGCGTTGAGCACCGGTTCCACGGCGGTGGGGGTGGCGATGCGGTCGTCGTGGCCGAAGCTGATCCCCACTGGGCGGGGGAGGATGCCCGCCACCAAGTCGGCCTGGTCCAGGTCCAGGGCCAGCAAGCCGGGGAGCAGGTTGTGCCGAGGTAGCAGGCGGCCCTGGTCGAGGAGGGCCCGTTGCTGGCCCAGGCCGGCGTGCATCCACACCGCGCCTACCCGGGGATCAACCCAGGCTAGCCAGGCCGCCGTGCGGGCGCCCATACCGTAGCCGAGGACGGCGATGCGGTAATGGGTGGTCTTCTCGTAGTTCAGCAGGGCGCCCACCGCACAGCGCAACTGGTCCAGGGTCTCTGCCAGCAGGCTGCGGCCATGGGCCAGGGCTCGGGACAGGCAGTGTTCCTCCCAGCGATGGTCCACCGGCATGCCCGCGGGGGCCTGTTGCTGGCCGAAGCAGGGCAGATCGGGGCAGAGAACCAGGAAGCCGGCGGCGGCCAGGGTCGGGCCGTAGTGGTGTTCCCGTTGGCCGCATTGGCCGGCGACTTCGTCGCCCCCCAGTTGGAAGCGGTCGCCGTGGGGGTGGAGGGCGATCAGGCCCGGCCAGGGCCCGTTGCCCTCGGCGGGGCGGAGGAGCCAGGCGGTCAGGCGCTTGCCCCCGGCGATGGCGTAGGACACCCGCTGGCGGCGGACGCCGCCGCCGACGAAGGGCACGCCTTCATGACGCAAGCCGTGTTCCGGCAGGTCTTCGTTGAGCTTGAGCAAAGAGAAAATCGCATTCCGCTGATCTGGCCGCATGGCGTGACGCTAGTGGATGCCCGCCCGCCCGCCAGGGGGTCGGCCTGGTGGGGATTGATGAGGCTCCCCCGTGGGGCGACTCGGTGGCGGAGGGCGGCTCTTTCGGGTCCAGTCTGCCGCGTTGACCCTGGGGGCGCGCCAGTATCTTGCCCGCCCTTTGCCGTCGGCACGACCTGCCGGCGGCTCCCCAGTGGAAGACCCCATGGCCAAGACGACCGCCCAGAATCCGTTGACCGGCGAACTGATGGACGCCTGCGAAAAGCTCGAAGAGCGCTACGGCCGGCGGAAGATCGCTAAGATCCCGGACTTCATCGAAGCCCTGATGACCCAGATCCTCGAGCTGGGCGCCCCGGAGAAGGCTTCCCGGGAGGCCATGATCCGGTTGCGCACCGAGTACGTCGACTGGAACGACATGCGGGTGTCCACGATCCGCGAGGTCGAGGACAATCTGGGTCCCAAGTACCCCAAGGTCCGGGAACGCGCTGAGGACATCAAGCACCTCCTGGCCGACCTGTACACCGCGTTCCGGCGCATGGATATCAATGACCTGCTGACCCCCGAAGGCATCGAGACCCTCCGCGCCTTGCCGGACACCACCAATGTCCGTCGGGATATGGTGGAACGGGCCCTGGTCCTGGTTCTCGACCTCAAGACTTTTCCCTGCGACGAAGAACAGTTCCGCCTGCTGAAATTCCTCGGCGGGGTGCCCAAGCACGCCAGCCTGGCGACCTACCAGCGGAAGATCGAGGACGCCCTCGACACCGAACAGATCCTTCGCCTTAGCCGGGTACTCCGGGAACACGTCCACGTCTACACCAGCGCCGGCGAGGATGAACCCCAGCCGGTGAACTTCGGTCAGAAGTCCACTGCCAAGGTCACCAAGCCCGAGAAGGCCGAAAAGCCTGAAAAAGCTGAAAAGGCTGAGAAGCCCGAGAAGGCTGAGAAGCCCGAGAAAGCCGAGAAGGCCGAAAAGCCTGAGAAGGCCGAAAAGCCTGAGAAAGCTGAAAAGCCCGAAAAGCCCGAGAAGGCTGAAAAAGTCGACAAGGGCGATGCCGATAAGGAGCCCAAGGAGCCCAAGACCACCAAGCGGGTCGCCAAGAAGTAATCGCCCGGAGCCCCAGGACGCACCATGGCCAAGCACTCCCACTGGGACAACATCAAGCACAAGAAGGCCGCCAACGATAAGAAGAAGGCGGCCGTCATCGCCAAGATGGGCAAGCTCATCACCGTGGCGGTGCAGCTTGGTGGGCCTCATCTGAATGAGAATCCCCGGCTGCGCCTGGCGGTGGACAAGGCCCGGTCGGCGAAGATGAACATGGATGCCATCGAGCGGGCCATCAAGAAGGCCGCGGGCGAGGGCAACAACGGCAAGCAGATGGTGGAAATCTCCTACGAGGGCTACGGCCCCGGCGGCGTGGCCATCGTCCTCGACATCCTCACCGACAACCGCAACCGCACTGCCCCCGAGATCAAGAAGCTGTTCGAATACGCCGGCTGCGCCATCGGCGCCCCGGGTTGCGTGGCCTGGCAGTTCAAGCCCAAGTCCCTGTTCCTGGTGGAAGCCCCCGGTGAGGACCAGGTCTTGGAAGCCCTGCTCACCGGCAATGCGGACGCCCAGGATGTGACTGTGGGCGAACCCGGCCAGGTGGAAATCGTCGCCGAAGTCAACCAGTTCGATTTGGTCCAAAAGGCCCTCCAGGCTGCGAAAATCCCGGTGCTCAATGCCACCCTGACCAAGCTGCCGGACAACCGGGTGGAAGTCACCGACCCGACGGTGACCAAGGCCTTGGAAGAACTGATCGAAAGCCTGGACGACCACGACGACGTCCAGGAAGTGTTCCACAACGCGATCTGAACGGGCGGTTCCCCCCGGGGATTCCCCCAGCCGGTCAACGTGGGCGTTGTGGGGAACCCGGGTTTCGGCCGAGCCGCCATCTTGCTCCCGCCCGGTTCCCCGGTGTCATCCCGCGCCATGCGTGACAACCCCTTTGCCCGCCGGGAACCCGGCCACCTGGAACGCCTGACCGAACGGACCTGGATCTGGCGGGGGATCGTCAACAGCACGGTGTTCGTCGGAGATCGCGGGGTCGCGGTGGTGGACACCCAGGTCAACCACGGACTGGCCCGCCGGCTGCGGGACGCCATCGCCCGGGACATCGGCAAACCCATCCTCTACGCGGTGAACACCCACTACCACTGGGACCACACCAACGGCAACGCGGTGTTCAAGGCAGCGGAGGCCACCCTGGTGGCCTCCCGGGCCACCGCGGCGGCGATGGTGGAACGGGCACCCCGGCAGAAGGGGTTCCTCGCCGGCCGGGGCTTTGAACTCGGCCCGGATCCCCTTCAGCCGGATGTGTTCCTCGATGATCATCCGGTCCTGGATCTGGGCGGTCTGCAGGTGGAACTGCGCCGGGGCCACGCCGCGGAATCTGCGGATCCGACCCTGGCCTGGTGCCCGGGGGAACGGGTCCTCGCCGCCGGCGACACGGTGATGACCGGCAGTTTCCCGATCTTCGGTCAGCCCAGCCAGCAGGAGGGCCTGGAAGACACTTCGTGGCTGGCCGCCCTGGACGAGGTCCGGGGATTCGCCGCCGCCCATGTCACCCCGGGCCACGGTCCGGTGGCCCACGCCGCCGAACTGGACGGCCTGGAACGGATCATGCGCTACTTCCTGGACGAGGTCCGGCGCCACCGGGATGCGGGCCGGGATCTGCCCGGGACCATCGCCGCCATGGAAGATGCCATGCCCGCCTGGATCACCCGGATCCCCGAGGTCTGGGGTACCCCGCGGTACGCGATCCTTCGGGTCTGGGCCGG
>CANIXE010000268.1 GCA_947470885.1 Planctomycetota bacterium | reverse complement strand
CCGCTGCGTTCGTGTACCTGCTGCGCTGCGCCGACGACAGCCTGTACTGCGGCTGGACCACCGACCTGGAGGCCCGCCTGGCCGCCCACAACGCCGGCACCGGGGCCAAGTACACCCGGGGCCGCCGGCCAGTTGTCCTGGCCTACCACGAGGAATGCCCGGACCGCAGCGCGGCCATGAAGCGGGAATGGCGGATTAAGCGCCTGACGCGGTTGGCCAAGGAGCGGTTGGCCCGGGAGCGCATGCCCGGGAGCGCCGGCGGCCAGGCCGGCTCGAAGAAATCCTCCGTTCGTCGAACTGACACGTAACGGGCATCGAGCCCGGGAGCGCCGGCGGCCACGCCGGCTCGAAGAAGACCTCCGTTAGTCCACCTGACACGTGACTGGCATCGATCCCGGGACTACCGCAACGCGCCCAGGGCCAGGCGGAGCAATTCCTCCGCGCCCATTCCCGGCTTCTGGACTTTAGCCAGGGCGTCGGCGGCCTCCTTGGCGCCGAAGCCCAGGACCACCAAGCCTCGTAGGGCTTCTTCCACGGCCTTGGCCACCGGGGCGCTGCGCCCCGGTTCCGCCATCGGCCCGCCGCTGGGGATGCGTTCCAGTTTGTCCGCCAACTCCAGGACGATGCGTTCGGCGGTTTTGGCGCCCACGCCTTTCACCTGGGTCAGGGCCTTGGCGTCTTTGGCCGACAAGGCATCCCGCAGGCCCTGGGTTCCCAGGTGGGACAGCACGCCCAGGGCCACCGCCGGGCCGACCTGCTGGACGGACAGCAACAGGTCGAAGGCGGCCCGCTCCGCCGCATCGGCAAACCCGAACAGCACCAGGTCGTCCTCTTTGACCTGAAGCCGAACGTGCAGCAGGACTGGCCGACCATCCAGGGGAATGGTCCGCCGGGTCTGGTCGCTGACCCGCAGGGAATAACCGACCCCGCCCACGTCCAGGGCGATCCGCCCACTGATGTCGACGCTGGCCACGGTTCCACGGAGAAAGTCGTACATGACAACAGCGTGACGGCGCCGGGTCCCAGCGAAAGAGGCTCCCCGGACCGTCCGGTCGTCGATTGGCCGTGACGACCGGACGACCGGACCGAAAAACACGGCACGCCATGTGCCTATGACCCCCGGATCCGGGTCATCCTGACCCGGGAACCCGCCGGGAGCCGCCATGAGTGACCAGACTGACGCCAAAGACGCCGAGATCCTGCCCGCCGAATCCCCGGCGATCACGGTGCCCACCAAGCCGGATGAAATTCTGCCCACCACCGTCCTGGCCCTGCCCCTGAACCAGCGGCCGGTGTTCCCGACCATGATGGTGCCCCTGCTGGTCCCCGCCGGGCGTTTGGCGGACACCATCTTGGCGGCGATCAGCGACCACCGCAGCTACCTCGGCTTCTTCATGACCACCCAGGCCCTGGAGGACGGCACCACGTTCACCCCAGAGCAGTTGAATCGCCAGGGCGCCCTGGCCCGGATTCTCCGCCACCAGGTGGCGGACAACGGGGCCATCCAAGTGTTCGTCCAGGTGGTGGCCCGCTTCACCGCCACGGCGTTTGAGGTGGTGGGCACCAAGGTCCTGGCCCGGGGCGAAGCCGTGCGCCCCAGCGTCGATGCCAACGTCCCGGAGGTCCGGGCCTGCGCCATGGCCATCGTCACCGCCCTCAAGGATTTGGTGAGCCACAATCCGGTGTTCGCCGATGAAATTCGGATGGTCCTCGCCAACTTCAACAATCTGGACGGCCCCAGCCGCCTGGCGGATCTCGCGGCGACGGTGACCACCGCCAGCCGGGAAGAATTGCAGGCCATCCTGGAAACCGCACCGGTGGTGCCCCGGATGGAAAAGGTGCTCCAACTGCTGGCGAAGGAGACCGCCCTGGCCCAGCTGAAGTCCAAGATCAGTCAGCAGCTGGACCAGAAAGTCAGCGACAACCAGCGGAAATTCTTCCTCAGCGAACAGCTCAAGATCATCAAGCAGGAGCTGGGTCTTGAGACCGACGACAAGAGCCACGACCTGAAGAAACTCACCGACGCGGTGGCGGCCAAGGAGCCCCACCTGTCGGCGGAGGCCAAGCAGGTCATTAGCGAAGAGCTACGCAAACTGGGCCTGCTGGAGCCCCACAGTGCGGAATACGGGGTGACCCGGGCCCGCCTGGAATGGCTGGTGGATCTGCCCTGGGGCGTAGAAACCGCCGATGATTTCGACCTGGGCAAATTGCGCCAGGGCCTGGACACCGATCATTTCGGCCTGGACGAGGTGAAGGACCGGATCGTCGAATTCGTCGCCGTCCGATCCCTGCAAGCGCAGAAGAAAGAGGCCAAGGGAGCGACGGGAAAAGGCGGGATCATCTGCCTGGTGGGGCCCCCGGGCACGGGAAAAACCAGCGTGGGGGAAAGCATCGCCCGCCAACTGGGCCGGAAGTTCTACCGCTTCAGCCTGGGGGGGATGCGGGACGAGGCCGAAATCAAAGGCCATCGCCGGACCTATGTTGGAGCCTTGCCCGGCAAGCCGGTTCAGGCGTTGAAGCGCAGCGGGGCGATGAACCCGGTGATTCTCCTGGACGAGATCGACAAGCTGGCCCACGGGATGCAGGGGGATCCGGCGGCGGCCCTGCTGGAAGTCCTGGACCCGGCCCAGAACCACGACTTCCTGGACCACTACCTGGATATCCGGGTGGACCTGTCGAAGGTCCTGTTCATCTGCACCGCCAACGATCTGGCGGGCATTCCTGAAGCGTTGCGTGATCGTCTGGAAATCATCCGCCTCGCCGGCTATGTGGAGGTGGAAAAGCTGGCCATCGCCAAGGACCACCTGCTGCCCCGCCAGTTGGAAGCCCACGGCCTGACCCCAAAGCAGCTACACGTCGGCACGCCGGCCCTGCGGACGTTGATCCGGGATTACGCCCGGGAATCCGGCGTCCGTCAGTTGGACCAGCAGTTGGCGAAGCTGTGCCGCAAGGTCGCCACCGCCCAGGTCCAGGGGGCTACTCCGGCACCAGAAAAAGTGCCGGCGAAAAAATCAGCGAAGGGGGCGGTGAAGAAAGTCGCCATCACGCCGGCGGACCTGGAACGCTGGCTGGGCAAGCCGCTGATGCGGGATGACGCCCTGCTGGATCGCCCGGTGCCCGGAGTGGTCACTGGCCTGGCCTGGACGTCCATGGGCGGGGCCACGTTGGAGATCGAAGCGGTGGGCATCCCCGCCGAGAAGGGCGGTCTGACCCTGTCGGGCCAGCTCGGGGACGTGATGAAGGAAAGCGCCGGTCTGGCCCGGTCGTGGCTGATGGCCAACGCCGGGCGCCTGGGCGTGGCCAAGGGCTGGTTCGACACCCACCAGATCCACCTCCACGTGCCCGCCGGGGCGACGCCGAAGGACGGCCCGTCCGCCGGGATCACCATGGCCACCGCGCTATTGTCCCTGGCCCTGGGAAAACCGGTGCGCAAACGCCTGGGGATGACCGGCGAACTCACCCTCACCGGCCGGGTGTTCCCCATCGGCGGCGTCCGGGAAAAACTGGTGGCGGCGAAACGCAGCGGCCTGGAATTGGTGTTATTGCCCAAGGCCAACGAGCGGGATTACACCGAATTGCCGGAACTGGTCCGGGAGGGCATCGAGGTCCGCTTTGTCAGCCGCCTAGATGAAGTGCTCGTGCAGGTGGGGCTCGCCAAAGGTTGAACCCGGAGCGCCCCGGGAGCGCCGGCGCCCTCGCCGGCATCGGAGACAGCGCGAGCCGGCGGGGGCGCCGGCACTCCCGGTGTTCCGCACATCGGGATTTGAATCGAGAACGAAATCGTTAGTAAATTTCCAACCGGTGTTCCCGCCGGCTCGCCGTTCAACCGAAGCCGGCGGGGGCGCCGGCGCTCCCGGGGCGCCACACCGACTCCCAATGCACGCTGGGATGTCCGACCTACTTGGCGGTCATCCAGTCT
>CANIXE010000267.1 GCA_947470885.1 Planctomycetota bacterium | reverse complement strand
TTGCCCGCCACGCCGGGGAACCGGCGCTGATCATCGGCTTGTATGTGGACCAGGTGGTGGCGGTGGCGGAGGCCCTGGGCATTCCCCACCTGATTGGCTCCACGGCCCAGAAGCAGCGGGAAAAACTGTTCGCGGATTTCCGCTCCGGGAAGATCCACGCGCTGGCCGTTTCCAAGGTGGCCAACAGTTCCGTGGACCTGCCGGATGCCAGCGTGGCCATCCAGGTCAGCGGCAGTTTCGGCAGTCGCCAGGAGGAAGCCCAGCGCCTGGGCCGGATCCTCCGGCCCAAACGGGGCACGAACCAGGCGTGGTTCTATTCCCTGGTCACCGCCGACACCTGTGAGCAGGAATTTGCCCTGCATCGGCAACTCTTCCTGTGCGAACAGGGCTACGAATACACCATCGTGGATGGCCTGCCATGAATCTGACCGTCGCCACCCTGCCCTGGGGCCTGATCCTGGGTCGACTGCACGCCTTCGACCGGCTGGAAACCTCAAGCCGCTTTGCCTTGCTCCATCGGGTTTGGCAGAATACGGATTTCACCAAGCCCCAGGACAAGGTCCTGCGGTCCCAGGATTGGATCAGCGGCCCGCGGTTCGATGCCCGGCCCAATCCGGCGGCGATGGCCTGCATCCAACTGGTCTCGTTGGCTGCAAAAGGAGAGGAGTACCTGGAGCAACAGCCGACGGGGGAGAAGTACCGGGCCCTGCTGGGGGATCCCGCGGGGACGGCCATGGGCCAGCGGCTGACCGCCCTTCATGGGCTCGTGGCTCAGCGGGTGCCTTTGGCGCCTAACCTGCGGCTGCGGGTGGAATTGGCGGAAAAAGCCTTGAGCTGGGATTGGACCGGCATTCCCATCCAGGAATTCCAGGGACCGCAACAGCGCCAGATCCGGGAACGGGGTCAGGCGCTGCTGGCGTGGATTTCTGGTCAGTCCACGCCGCCCACCTTGTCCCAGGCCGTGACCCACCTGGATCTGGCGAATCCCCTGGCCCAGCGGGCCCTGGCCTGGTTGATCCAGACGATGGTGTTGTTCCTCCGCTTTGACGACAAGACCGGCAAGGTGTTGTTGGGCCTTCATCCCGACTTGCAGGCCAGCGGTGGATCGACGTTGCCGCCGGCGGAACCTGGTTTGCCGGAACCCCGGGGTTCCAACGCGTTTTTCGAGGACCTGGCGGCGATCCTGGTGGCGGCCTGTGAATTCCCCCTGGCGGTCCGCCAGGCGGGGGGGCTGACGGTCAAATGCACGAAGTTGCTGGTGGAGCGTCTGGGTCCGTCGGATTATCCCGCCGAGCTCAGTTCCTTCAGCCTGGAGCAGCGGACCCTGGTGGCGGTGAATTCGTTGTTGGATGTGGAATATCTCCAACCCCGCCAGGCGGCATTGGTGCCAACCCAGGAGGGGCTTGCTTGGTTGGCGCTGACCTCCTTCGAGCGTCGCCGGCCCCTGGCCGAGGCGGTGCGGGAGGTCAGGAAATTTGGGACCCTATTCGGTCTGAAACATCAAATCTGGAGCCGGATCATCTCCCACTACCTTGACTCCCCAACCTTGGTGCAGGAACAGTTGGCCGTCTTCGGCGAACTCGGCTCCCAGCCCCGGCTTCTGAAAACCTGGCGGGAGTACTGCGAAATCCGTCTGCTACCGGTGGGCAAGGAAAGCCTGCGCTATTTTTACCAGCAAGGTATCGATCGTTTGCTGGCGAATGTCATGATCCCCGGGGATCTGGTCCGGCTCCAGGACGGGGTGATTGCCCTGAGCCCGGCGGGGGTCTGGGCCTTCGGTCTAACCGATGTCTGGCCGGGGGAGGCCTTGCCCAAATCAGCACCCGAACTCCGGCCGTTGATCGTCCAAGCGGATTTCACCCTGATCTTCCTCTCGCATTCCACCGCCATCGAAGCCCTGGTTGCCGGCTTTTCCGAGCGGGTCCCCGGGGCCACGGGAACCGGCATCCTCTATCGCCTGACCAAGGCCAGCATCCGCCGGGCAGCGGTTGGTGGGTTGGAGACCGCCTCGTTGCTGAAGATGCTCCGGGAAGTGTCCAGCAAGCCCATCCCGGCGAATGTGGAGCGGGAAATCACCGGCTGGGCTGGTGGGATCAAGAAGGCCACCGCCCAGACGTACCAGGTGGTGACTTTGCCGGATGAGGCCAGCGCGGATCTGCTGATGGGCCTGGCCCGGCCCAAGGAGAAGGCGGTGCGTCTGGCCCCGTTGTTGGTGGGGTTGGATCCTGATGCCCGGTTGACCAGGCTCATCGCCAAGGCCAAGGCCAAGGCGCTGATCATCGAGGCAATCACGACGGAGGATGACGAAGACCATGACGATGAGGATGAGGATGACGACTTCCCCCTCTGAGTCGCGGCCCCGTCAGAATGCGAATCCCACGGTGAAATGCAGGGCCCAGGGGGCGTTGGCGGCGAAGCGTTCCCCGGGATTGTAGGCCCAGTCCAGGCGGATCGGGCCCACGGGCAACACATAGCGCAGGCCGCCGCCCACCGCGTGGCCCCAGGGGCCATCCAGCTGGTAGGCCTGCTGGCCCAGGGCACCTAGGTCGTAAAACGCCGCGAATTCCACGGCTTCCCAGGCGCTGAATGGGCGAACGTGGAATTCCAGGTTGCCCACGCCCCGGCTCAGGCCGCCCACCGGGGTGCCGCTGGCGTCGGCGGGGCCGAGTTGGTCCTGGGTGAATGAGCGCACGCTGTCCTCGCCGCCGAGGAACAGGCGTTCGCCGATGGGCAGAGTGGAGCCTTCGAGGGAATCACGGGTCGAATAGCCCACGCGCAGGGATCCCACCAGCCAGTCCGCCAGGCGGTGGTGGTAGCTCCATTCCATGCCGGTTTCCAAATACGGGAACTGGCTGCCCAGGGGTTTTGCGCCCCAGGCCAGCTGGCCTACGGTCAGGGAGCCGCCGTCGGGATCGGTGACGAAGGGCGTGCGGGAATCCCGGCGTACCCGCAGTCCCAGCACGCTGGTGCGGTACAGGCCCTCGGCCTCGGCATCGGGGATGGCACCGCTAATCGCGAAATCCTTGGCCAGGGAGAACGCGAGGGAGGTCCGGGCATCCCAGCGGGCCGCATCCCCGGGCACCGCGAAGCGCTGGAGCAGGCTGGGGGTTACGCTGTATTCCTGGTGGGAATACGAGGGTTGCTGGCGTTCGAAATACGCGCCGTCCACCGCCGCGGTGCGTCCCGGCCCCACATGGTGGCGGTCGGCGATCCCGGTGGTCACGCCCCAACCTTTCAGGCTGCCGTGGAGGCCGATGGCCAGGCGCAGGCCGTGGCCGAACAGGTTGTCGTCGGTGTAGCCCACCAGGCCGCGCAGGCGTTCGTAGCTGCCCCAGCCCACGCCCAGGTCCACCCGCCGGTCGGTGGCCTCCCGCACGCCCACCACCACGTCCGTGGGCACCTCGCCCTGGGCGTCCGGGGTGCCCTCCAACGTGGTCGTCACCCGGTCGAACAGGCCGCTGGCGTGGAGATCCGACACCCCGGCATCCAGGCGGGAGCGATCCAACGGTGCGCCGGGTTCCAGGTCGTGGAAGCTGCGGAGGATGAAGCCTGGGGCGGTGCGTTCCGGCCCGGTGACCCGGATGGTCCGTAGGCGGTGGCGTGGTCCGGGTTCGATTCGGTAGCGCAGGTGGACCTGGGCGGCGTCGTTGTCCACGGTTTCCGCCACGGTGACCTGGGCCGTCGCCCAACCGTGGTCGAACAGCCAGGCCCGCAGCCGGGTGGCGGTTTCCGCAGCGCGGAAGGGCTGGTGCCAGTCCTGGCGTTTTTCCGCCAGGGCGGTCAACGGTTCCTGGGCTTCCGGTGGCGCGCCCTCCACCGCGGCGTCCGCCACCCGGTAGCGGGGACCTTCGTGGATCGTCAGGGTTACGGTCACCGCTGCCCGGTCGTCGCTCCAGGTCAGGCGGGGGCCGTCCACCTGGGCCTCCAACCAGCCGGCG
>CANIXE010000266.1 GCA_947470885.1 Planctomycetota bacterium | reverse complement strand
CCCTGCGCCGGGGGGACAAGCCCGGGGATTTGTTCCCTGGCCTGGTGGGCTACGAAGCCACGGTGATTCCCCAGGTGATCAACGCGGTTCTTGCAGGTCACGACATTTTACTGTTGGGTTTGCGGGGCCAGGCCAAGACCCGTCTGGCCCGGAACCTGGTTCGCTTCCTGGATCCGGCGGTGCCCGCCATCGCCGGCGATCCCCTGCGCTCCCATCCCTTCGCTCCGGTGGGGCCGGTGGCGGAGGATCTGGTGCGGATCCATGGCGACGACACGCCGCTGCTGTGGCTGAAGCCCAGTGACCGCTACGGCGAAAAGCTGGCGACCCCGGATGTGGCGGTGGCGGACCTGATCGGCGACATCGATCCCATCCGCGCCCACCGGGAAGGCTACGACCTGGGGGACCTGCGGGCGGTGACCTTCGGCATCGTCCCCCGGACCAACCGGGGGGTGTTCTGCATCAACGAATTGCCGGACCTGGCCCCGCGCATCCAGGTGGCGCTGTTCAATCTGTTGGAAGAAACCGACGTCCAGATCCGGGGCATTCCGGTGCGGCTGAACATGGATCTGCTGTTGGTGTTCACCGCCAATCCCGAGGACTACACCAGCCGGGGCCGGATCATCACTCCGCTGAAGGATCGGATCGGCAGCCAGATTCTCACCCATTACCCGAAGCACCGGGCCGATGGCGTGGCCATTTTGCGCCAGGAAGCCCACCCGGCCCAGGCGGAGGGCTGCGCGCCGGTTATCGCCCCGTTGTTCGACGACCTGATCGAGGAGGCCGCCCGGGCCGCCCGCACCAGCGAGTACGTGGACCAGGGCAGCGGCGTCAGCGCCCGGCTGACCATCGCCGCCCGGGAGCTGCTCCAGGCCAACGTCCTGGCCCGGGGTTTGGTCAATGGCGCCGCCACGCCCCGGGCCCGACTGGTGGACCTGCCGGCGACCCTGGCGGCGATGACGGGAAAAATCGAACTGGCCTACGAAGGGGAACAGGAAGGTCCGACCAAGGTGGGCTGGCATGTCCTGGGCGAAGCCATCAAGGCGATCTGGGCCGAGCGGAAACTCCCCACGGTGGTCACTGAAGGCAACGACGAACGGGAGATTGGTCCGTGGTCGGAATTGCTGCGCTGGTTCGCCGCCGGCAACCGGGTGCCCTTGGATGACCGGATGGACGACATCAGCCACGCTGCAGTTCTCACCGCAGTGCCCGGCTTGGTGGCAGCGGCGCAGAAATTCTTCCCCAAGGAAACCGATCAGGTGCTGTGGCAGGAATTTCTCTTGGAGGGCCTGTTCCAAGGGGGTGCGTTGGCCAGGGAAGATAGCGCCCGGGGTTTGTGCTATTCTGATTTGCTGGTCCACATGATGTCCCGGAAAACCTGATGCGTTTTGCCTACGAACATCTGGACTGGCGTGAGCTGGCGAACCAACTGGCCCGGGACAAGGCCATGGAGGAGTTGTTCCGTCGGCTGATGCTCCAATTCGACGGCGACATCGAAGAAGTCCTGCGCCAACTGGAACGCCAGGCCGCCAGCATGCGCCGGCAAGTTGGCTTCGATCCCCAGGAATTCGAAAAGCATCTTCGGGAAAAACGCCTGATCAGCGGACCCAAGGGCCAGCGCAAGGTCGCCGCCAAGGGTGCCCAGTTCCTCAGGGCTTCCGCGTTGGATCGGGTGTTCGGCACCTTGCGGGGGCCTTCCCCGGGTGAGCACGCCCTGCCCCGGCCGGGGACCAACGGCGAATGGAACGGCGAGATCCGCCCCTTCGCCCCGGGGGACGGCACCGAGGACCTGGCGATCACCGAAACCTGGCTGGGCCTGCTGCGCCGGGATGGTGATCGCCTGGAACCCGAGGATCTCCAGGTCCGGGCCAAGGACGCCACGGCGGGCGCGGCCACGGTGCTGCTGATCGACATCAGCCACAGCATGACCCTGTACGGCGAGGACCGGATCACTCCGGCGAAGGAGGTGGCCCTGGCCTACGCCGAACTGATGCGCCGGCGCTATCCCCGGGACACCCTGGATATCCTGCTGTTCGGCGACGATGTGCGCCAGGTGACCGTGGCAGATCTGCCCGCGGTCACCAACGGCCCGTTCCACACCAACACCTGCGAAGCCCTGCGGGTGGCGGCGGAAATCCTCGGCAAGCGCCACCAGCCCACCAAGCGGGTGGCGATGATCACCGATGGCAAGCCCACGGCCCTGCTGCGGGGCATGGGGGCCAACCGCACGCTGTGGATCAATAGCTCCTACGGCCTGGATCCGGAGATCACCACCGCCACGTTGAAGCAGGCCGCCCGTTATCCCAAATTGGGGATCGACCTCACGGTGTTCATGGTCGCCAGCGATCCGTATCTGGAACGCTTCGTCCGCCAGTTGGTGGAGGTCAGCCACGGCCAGGCGTTCAGCGCGACCCTGGACAATCTGGGGGCCCAGGTCCTGGCGACCCTGGGAAAGACGCGCCGTTCCCGGGACTGAATCTGCCCATGGCGGAACGGGGAATCGGCCCACGCTCCCCGCCCATGATCATCCTCTGTTTTGTCGTCGGCGTCCTCCTCGCGGCCATCGGTCTGGGGGGCTACATCGCCACCGGGATGGAGCATCCCACTGCCTTGATTCCCTTCGTGATCGGCGACCTGTTCATCACCATCGGCGTCCTGGTGAAACTCCGGCCGACTTGGCGGATGCACCTGATGCACGCCGCGGCGACCTTGGCCCTGCTGGGGACCCTGGGCACCATCAACGGCCTCCTGGCGGGCTACCGTTGGCTCCAGGGTGTCGAACCAGCGCGGCCCGCGGCGGTCCTCGCCCAGAGCGCCACGGCGATCATCCTCGCCCTGTTCGTCGGTCTGGCGGTGCGCTCGTTCGTTCAGGCCCGGATCCAGCGGGAGGTAGAACAAGCGAAAGCCGCCAGCAAATAATTACGGCAACAGGTCGACCCAGGTGGCCGATTTGTAGGCGGTGCGGATTTCCAGCCACGAGGTCACCGCCGCGTTTTTGGCGATACCCCGGTCCCCCTGCCAACCATAGACCAGGGCGCTGCGTCCGTTGCGGTCCCGGCGGACGCTGAACAGCGGATACAGATTGGTCGATCCCGCCAGAGCGTTGAGCCGGGCGACTTCCCGCTCCAGGGCGGCGTCGGCCTCTGGGGTCCGGTTAGCCCAGGGATCCACCAGCAGGATCAGGCTGCCTTCGACGGCGATGGGCGGGGCGCCCGCGGGTGGCACCGCAGGAGCCTCCACCACGATTCGCACTGGATAGTCCTTGGGGGGCAGGCGCCCCCAGGCACTGTTGTTGTCGATGAGGATGATCCGGGGCTCGCCGCCGGGGCCGTCGGCGTAGCGCAATTGCCACCACCGGTGCCCCTGGGCATCCGCCTGGCCTGGTTCCAGCACTTCCACGGGATCGCCCCACTGGAGGGACTCCCGGCGTTGGACATTGTCAGCGATCCCCGCCACCTGGCCGCGCACCAGGGGGGCCGGGCCGGGACAGCCCACCAGGGCGAGCAACAGGGCGGGAAGTAAAGGGCGCACGAAGGTAATCACGGAGGGAAGGCTGAACCCCACGCCCAGCAGGCAAGGGCCGGCTCTTCCCAGGGGGTCAGGACTTCCCCTGGTCTTCACATCCGGCGGTAGGCTTACGCTGTGGCTGGTCTTCCGAGTTCTCCCCGTTGGCCCGTGGTGGTGGTCCTGGGCATCGCCCAGACCCTGACCTGGGCTTCGACGTATTATTTGCCGGCGATCATCGCCAGGCCCCTGGCGATAGAGCTGGGTCTTGGTCCCAGTCTGCCGTATGCGGCTTTTTCCGCGGCGCTGGTGGTATCGGCCCTGGTGGGCCCGGCGGCGGGCCGGTGGATCGACCGGGTGGGCGGTCGGGGATTGCTTCTGGGTTCCAATGTGGTGGCCGCCGCCGGACTTACCGTGCTGGCCGTGGCCCAGGGCCCGGTGGTTCTGGCGGTGGGCTGGACCT
>CANIXE010000265.1 GCA_947470885.1 Planctomycetota bacterium | reverse complement strand
AGGCCAGGTATTCGCACCATCATCCGGCAGTGGACGAGCATAGGACCAAGGTAGAGCTGAGGTCCGTAATTTCGCAATGTCTGCCGAGGACACACGCTCGGCAAAGTTTGCCAAGAGAGCCTGGGCCTCCTGGTCCGCCACCGAGGATCGGCGCAAACTACTGAGAGCTGCAATTTGTCCGACCAGGGCACCAATGCCTACCGCCAGGACGGTGACTGCCAACATGACCTCCACCAAAGTCATTGCCCGCCGTACCCCGGGGACGGGCGCGAGATCGCACGAAATAATCAGAGGGGTCGACATGGCTGGCTCCAAAAACTGATCGAAAACTAGATCTGGGGTTCAGGGACGACGCAACGCCCCTCACCAACCCGGCACGCGTTCACTCTACCACCATGTTGGAACATCCCTCGTTGGATTTCCCAACACGGCTTTCGCATGACTCAGCCGTTGGGCCGACGCCATTGTGAACCCGGCGTCTGCCCTGGAAGCTGTTGCTCCACTTGAGGTTGAGCATTTTGTTCCCGGGGTTTTAGGACGAAGGATCCCTGGCTTGGGACAACTTGGGTGGCTGCCGGCGCTGCAGCGGGCGGCGGGGCGGCAGGCTTTTTCGCCGCCTCGGTGGCGAGGGATCCTGCCTCCTTGGCCGCGGCGAGGGCCTGCTCCACATCGAATCCCAGACCCTTTAGCTTCTTGCCCATATCCTCCTTATCGATGGCTCGGTCGTAGGCCTCCATCGGAACGACCTTGTCCTCTTTCACCAGACGCTCCAGAGCGTCATTCAGGAGGATCATGCCATAACGGGCGCCGACCTGCATCTGGGAGGGCAGCTGGAACGTTTTGCCCTCGCGGATCAGGGCCGCCACGCCGGGGGTCACCACCATGATCTCCTGGGCGGCACAACGGCCGCCCCCCTTTTTCTTGAGCAGGTTCTGGGCCACCACTCCGCGGAGCGAGCCGGCGAGCATCAGGCGAATCTGCTCCTGCTCTTCGGCGGGGAACTGGTTGATGATGCGGTCGACGGTGCTGGCGGCGGTGCTGGTGTGGAGGGTACCGAACACCAAGTGACCGGTTTCCGCCGTTTCGATGGCGATCCGCGTGGTTTCCAGGTCACGCATTTCGCCCACCAGGACAATGTCCGGGTCTTCGCGGAGGGCGGCCCGGAGCGCGGCCGCAAAGGATTTGGTATGCGCATGGACCTCTCGCTGATTCACCAGGCATTGCTTGGCCGGATGGACAAATTCCACAGGGTCTTCAATGGTGATGATGTGCTCTCTGCGGGTGGCGTTGATGTGATCGATCATCGCCGCCAGGGTTGTGGATTTGCCGGAACCGGTGGGGCCAGTGACCAGCACCAGGCCCTTCTTGTAATGGCAGAGACTCATGATCCCGGCAGACAGGCCCAATTGTTCGGCGGTGAGGATTTTGTCGGGAATCCGCCGGAACACCGCGCCCGGACCGTTGCGGTCCATGAAATAATTCGCGCGAAAGCGCCCACAGCCCTCCAGGGCGTAGGCGAAGTCGGCGTCCCAGGTGTCTTCAAACTGTTTCCGATTTCGCTCGGGGCAAATCTCCATAAGAATCTGCAGCATTTGCTCTTTGGTCAATTTCGGCACCCCCGGGAGGGCGATCATGTCACCGCTTTCCCGGATCATCGGGGTGTGCTCACTGGTCATGTGCAGATCCGACGCTTTTTTGTCGGTCATGATTTGGAAAAGCTGGTCGATCCAGGCCATGGGATGCTTCCGGGCAATGGGTTTGGTGGGGTTAGATACCACCATCTGCCGCCCGAGTCCACCGCCGACGACGATGCCGGCTGCGGCAGTGGGATTGCACCGGGAACTGCCAGCGGACACTTCCGCCCCGCCTTCCGGCGCACCCCGCACTGGAGACCGCCATGGCCGAAGCCCCGAATCCCAAGCTGGCCGCCGCCAACGAAGCCCTGAAGAAGCGGATGGCCACCGCCATCCTAGTGGAGAAACAGGTTTTCGCCGGCGGGCGCCTCGGCCGGTTTGTGCTGAAACCCGACCAAGGGGAACGTTGGTGGTACCACGCCGGACAATTCACCACCCTGGGCCTGGACACCCCCACTGGCTTCACCCCCCGGGCCTATTCCATCGCCAGTAGCCCGTTGGACTTGGGCACGTTGGAATTCTATATCGCCCTGGTGGAGGGCGGGGCCCTGACCCCAACGATTTTCGCCCAGGAACCGGGGGCAACTTTCCGTTACCTCAGCCCAAAAGGGAAATTCACTCTGACCCAGGCGGCCAAGCGGGTCCTGGTGATGGTCGCCACCGGCACCGGACTGGCCCCGTTCATCAGCCAGTTACGGACCCTCTGGAAGCTCCATCTGGCGGGGGTGCCCAACCGTTACCGGGTGATCCTGTTCCACGGGGTCGCCCATGGCGATGAGTTCGGTTATGCTCAGGAACTGGAACAATATGCCGCCGTCTCTGAGTTAGGCCTAACGTATATCCGTTCCTGCAGCCGCCCGGATCCGACCAAGGGCTGGCACCCCGGAATCGCCAAGGGACGAGTGAACGAGGTCATCCGGCATATTCTCGGCCAACCGATCCCGGAAGGTCGCAGCGTTGCCATGCCCGCCGGGATCGACCGGGACCTCATCCTCCGGGAGATGATCCCGTCGGAGACCGCCTTCCTCATCTGCGGCAATCCAGGGATGATCGAAGATTTGAAAGCCCCCATCCATGCCATCGGAGTGGACACCCACCTGGTGGAAGAATTCTGGAAAGTCTGAACCTTATGAGCCACAGCCAGATCAATCTCGCCCCCGTCAAAGGCACCCGGGACGTCTACCCGGAGGACATGCGCCTGCGCCAATGGCTGTTCGGCCACTGGCGGGCGGTGGCCCGGTCGTTCGGCTACGAGGAATATGACGCCTGCGTGTTGGAACACGCTGAGCTGTACATCCGCAAGGCCGGCGACGAGATCACCGGTCAGCTCTATGAGTTCAAGGACAAAGGCGATCGCCACCTGGCCCTGCGCCCGGAGCTGACCCCCTCCCTGGCGCGGATGATCATGGCCAAGGGTGCTGCCCTGGCCCTGCCAGTGCGCTGGTTCGCCATCCCCCAGTGCTTCCGCTACGAGGAGACCCAGCGGGGCCGGAAGCGGGAGCACTACCAATGGAACCTGGACGTGGTGGGCATGCCCAGCGTCGCCGCCGAGGCCGAGCTGATGGCGGCCCAGGCTGAGTTCTGCCGACGGATTGGCCTGAACGTCGGGGCCGCCGGCGGCGAGTCGGAGATCATCTGGCGGGTTAGCAATCGCCAGGTCCTCGCCCACTTTCTTGCCGGCATCGGCATTGAGGGCGATCAGTTCGCCCAGGTCTGCGTGGTCATCGACAAGCGGGATAAAATCGGCGACCCGGCCACCGTGGCTGAGTTGGGCAAAATTGGAATCGACGCGGAACGCGGGGCAAAAATCCTCGCCCTGCTGGACGTCCGTGGCCTGGAAGCCCTGGCGGCCATGGTTCCCGCGGATAATCCCGGCCTGGTGGCCCTGGGGGAACTGCTGGCCCTGCTGGAAGGCTGGGGCATCGCCCACCTGATCCGCATCGACCTGTCAGTGATCCGCGGCCTGAGCTATTACACCGGCACGGTGTGGGAAGTCTTCGCCCAGGCGGGGACGATCCGCCGGGCGGTGGCCGGGGGCGGGCGCTACGACCGCCTGTGCGAGCAGTTGGGGGGCAATCCCATGCCCATGGTGGGCTTCGGCTTCGGCGACGTGGTGATCTGCGAACTGCTGGACGAGCTGGGCCGGCTGCCGGTCCTGCCCCGGGGCATCGACGACGTGGTGTTCCCGATGTCGGTGAAAGAGTTCGCCACGGCCAACCGGATCGCCGCCAGTTTACGGCGACAGGGTCGGAATGTCTCGGTGGATTACAGTGGCCGGCGGTTCAAAAATGTCATCGAACGGGCGGAATCCGATGGCGCGGCCAGGCTGTTCATTTT
>CANIXE010000264.1 GCA_947470885.1 Planctomycetota bacterium | reverse complement strand
TCACCTCGGGCTGGGTCAGCGGCGAGCGGGTGGCTTCCACTCGGATTACCAAGTGCAGCAACCCGACCGCCAACAGGGCCGCGCCCATGCCGATGAGTACGGGATTCAGCGGGAAATAGGCGAGGAAAATGTAATCGGCCACCAGAATCCCCAGGACATTGCCGAACGAGCCGATGGCATATAGGGTGCCAGTGGTCCGGCCGACCCGTTCCGCCGAGGTGAACACCAATTTCACCAGCATGGGGGATACGCAGCCCAGGAGCAGGGACGGCGGCAGGAACAGGACCAGCCCAGCCAGGAGCACGCCCCATTTCGCGGCGTGGATGTCAGGACCCAGGGCTTCATTGAAGCGCAGGGCGTAGGTCGGGATCAGGCAGTAGAAGATCCCCGCGGCGAGGATCACCCAGGCCAGGGGCAGATTGCCCTTCGCCCGGTCCGCCACCCGGCCACCGATGACGTAGCCGATGGACATCGACAGAATGAACACCGTGATGATCGCCGCCCAGACATCCACGGACGAACCGAAGACCGGCTGGACCAGACGGGCCCCCAGGAGTTCCAGGGCCATCATGCAGAACCCGCAGGTGATGGAGGTGAGATAGAGGGCGAAGAGGCGCATGGGGATGTTTGGGTAGGCCTTGCGGTCCCGTGGACGTGACGGGCAAGGGAATGCACAGGATGGGAGGCCGGGATCGTGGAACCGTTGACGGGGAAGGAAGCCAGGTTCCGGCGGCTTAGATACGCCGCTTCCGAATCTGCAATTCCGGGTCCTTGATGGTGACCACGCTGTGGGGCTCCACCGACTTGGTGAGCCAGACGTTGCCGCCGATGACGCTGTGGTGGCCGATCACCGTGTCGCCCCCCAGGATCATCGCCCCGGCGTAGATCGTGACGTGGTCCTCCAGATCTGGGTGGCGCTTATTGGACTGGCCCCGGCGCAGTTCCCCCTGGTCGTCCTTGGCCAGGGGGTTCCAGGCCACCAGGCCGACGCCCTGGTAGAGGACGCAGTGGTTGCCGATGGTGCTGGTTTCGCCGATCACCACTCCAGTGCCGTGGTCGATGAAGAAGGATTCGCCGATTTTCGTGCCGGGGTGGATGTCGATGCCGGTGTGGGCGTGGGCCACCTCGGTCATCATCCGGGGCAAGGTGGGCACGCCCCGGCGATACAGACGGTGGGCGAACCGTTGGACGGCCAGGGCCTCCAGGCAGGGGAACGACAGGATGATCGTCGACCGGTCGGGGGCCGAGGGGTCGTTGTGGTACGCCGCGTCCACGTCGGTTTCCACCAGGCCACGGATTTCCGGCAGTTCGTCCAGGACCTCCAGGGCGAGTTCCCGGGCGGTGACGCTGTTTTGCCCGGGCAGGCGGGCCAATTGGGAGGTGAGGGCCACTTCCAGGCGGGTCACCTGGCCGGCGGTCCAGGCGGCCCGGCCGCCGGCCCCGGCGCTGTCCGGGGCGAAGGCCCCGGGGAACAACAGGGTCAGCAGGCGCTGGCAGAGCAGGGCGGTGGATTCCCGGTCGGGGGTAGGCGTCTGGGCGGTGGCCGGGGCGGCGGCGATCAGGCGCTGGGTCAGTGCATTCAGACGGGCGTCATCCACAGGGTCATTCCCAATCGGGGGGCAGGGGTGGGGCGATGCTGCCGGCGGGGGCAGCGATTTTCGCAGCATCGAGGCGACGGCGGTAGAGGGGAAGCTGCTCGGCCTTCTTGCCGACTTCCGCCAAGCGTACGGCCTCGGCGAAGGCCTCCACCGCCATGGCCCGATCGCCGGATTGGTAGCGGACGCAGCCGATGGTGTCCCACAGGGCGTGGTCTTTTCGCTCTTTTGCGGCTTTTTCCAGGCGTTTGGCCAGGACCCGGGCCAGGGCCAGGTCGCTCGCCGGGGGCGGTTCCGCCGGGTTCCCGGAACCGCAGGCCAGGGAATAGGCCAGCAGGTTGTCGAGGACCAGATCCAGGGCCGGATTGCCGGAGGGCAGGTCGGCAAAGGCCATCAACCGGCGGCGATGCTTCCACACCACCCGGCTGTCCTCCTTGCGGCTGCCGTCGGCCAGTTTGGGGAGTTCGTTTTCGGCAATGGAGACCAGGAGCAGGGCCAGGCGCTGGCGCTCCAGGGCGGGGGCTTGGTTGACCCAACGGATCAGGGATTGGAGTTCCCCCCGATCGGCGGCGGCCAGGGCCGGCCCAAGTGTGCCAGTCCGGGCCATGCCGGCCAGTTCTGCCGCAGGATTGCCGGATTCCATCGCTTGGCGCAGGGGGTTGAACCACCAACTGGCCACCAGGGACAGCAGTAGGGCGAAGAAGAGGAGGACGAACGGGGAACGGAGCATCGGTCAGCCGGGCAGGAGATCGTGGCGGGTGGTCAGAAGAAGAATGGCAAGGGCTCCGGCGGCGGCGATCAGGCCGATCGTCCACCGTCGAATCAACCGGTGATGGTGGGCAGCCAGAGCAGGATCGGCAACGGCGGCGGCAAGGAAGGCCGCGCGTCGGGAAATCGGACCATGGCGCCAACTGGGGGCGTCCGGGTCGCCGCCCTGCTGCCGGGCCACCGCCAGCAGGGCGGCGGGCATCGCCCCGGAATCCCCGGCCAGCTCCATCCCGGCGAGGTCGGCTTGGCGTTCGCAAGCCCGGCTCAAGGCACCAAAAACCAAGCGCCAGAGCAAGGCCAACAGGGTCAGACCCACCACCACCCGGAGGATCTCACGATCCAGGGCCCAGGGCAGGTGCTGGGATGCCAGATCCACCAGGGGATCCTTGAGCCACCATGACAACATGCCGGTGCAGGCGGCGAACAGTAGGTAGAGCCACAGGTGATGGTGGCGGACATGGCCCAATTCGTGGCCCAGGACCGCATGGAGCTGGGATCGGGGAAATTCGTGGAGAAGGTCCGGGGTGATGAGGATCCAGCGCAGTCGGGTCACCAGACCCAGGACCAGGGCATTGGTGACTCGGCCACCCTCCCCCGGCCAGATCAGGATCCCCGCCACCGGGACGCCGAAGCGACCGCAGGCCGCCGCAAGATCCGCCTGCAATTCGCCGGGGGGCAGGGGGCGGGCTCCCCACAGGCGGACGAGAAGTGCCGGCAGCAAAGCGACCAGCAGGATCGCCACCAGGAACGATCCGGCGGCGTTCGCAGCCAACCCCAGGTGGGTATTGAGCCAATGGCCATAGCCGGTTACCCGGGCGAACTGGTCGCACAGATCCATCACCGGCAGGGCCGCCAACACCGGCAGCAGGCCGAAGCGCACCTGGTGGAGAACATAATCCCGGCGCTGCCAGCCGGTGATCCGGGCGAAGGTCCACCAATGGCCGACCTGGAGGGCCAGCCAGGGGAGGATCGCCACCGTGTAGCTGGTGGTCAGTAAGGCCCAGCCCCCGGTCCACGAACCGGGCCAGGCGATCCCGGCAAATAGCCCCAGGGCCAGGGTCTGGGCCGCGGTGTCCCACGATTCGGCCCAGCGGCCCCGGAGGTGTTTCCGCCGGATGATCCGGGCCGCGATCTCGCCCACGAGCAGGATCACGGCGAAGGCGATTCCGGTAGCGGCCAGACCTGGGATCCAGCGACCCGACGAGGTCGTGGAGGCGCCATGCACCGCTGCTTCGACGATGACCAGGGCGGCCATCAACGGGATCAGGCCATTCATGGCCGGTGGGGGGGCACGGGAAGAGGGATGGGCATGGCGGGAACGGCGGGGCAGCCTACCGGGCGGGGAAAAAAACCACGGAGCGATTCCCACCGGCTCGATCTAGGGTCGGACAGGGCGTCGCAATGGAGCGCTGGATGTCCATGACGGAGCACTCGTTGCGGCGCCAGTCCGGTCGTCCGGTCGTCCGGTCGTCCACCAGCAGTGAGTCTTTCGGATATTCCCGCTGAACATTTGGCTTCAATGACGACCGGACGACCAGACGACCGGACGACCGGACATTTTCATTGAGGTCCCCTGTAGGGTCGGATCGCTGGGCCTTCCCTGTTCGGGGTCGTGGCCATGCTGCTTCCCCCAT
>CANIXE010000263.1 GCA_947470885.1 Planctomycetota bacterium | reverse complement strand
CTCCACCCCGGCTTGCCAGGATTTTCCGGGATCGGCCAGGGTCAGGCCGGCAACCTCCACGGTGGCGGTGCCGCTCCAGGACTGGACCAGTCGGGACACCCGGGCGCGCACTGCCCCGGTGCCCTGGACGGTCACCGGCACCAGTCCAGGGAAGCGCCCCGACCAGGCCGCCAGATCCACGCCGGAGGCAAGGACCCGGGCATCCACCCGGGTCAGATCCGTCGCGGCATCACCCTCCACCGTGGCCTGGATGTTCCCCGCCAGCAGGCCGCCTTGGAACGCCCAGTCGCCCCCAGTGGCGCTGATCCGGCCGCTGGTCAGGGTCGCCGAGCCCAGCAACGGCACTTCACCCCGCAGGTTGTCCAGGGTGATGGTGCCCACGGGTACCAGGCCCCCGGGACTGCTGCTGATCCGGCCATCCCAGGCGATGCGCCCGGCGGTCCATGGCCCCAGGGCGGTGGTGGCGCTGGCGTCGCCCAAGCTCACGGGTCCCGCCATCGACCAGAACCCCGGGCGCCAGGTCCAGGCCAGTTGGGCGGTGATTTTCCCAGCGGGTTGGCCCACCGGTAACGGGGGCAGCCAGGGCCCGGCCACGGTGACCAGGGCCGCCAAATCCGTCCCCGGTGCGTCCAGGGTGCCGCTGGCCCCCTGGCCGTCCTGCCACCGGGCGTGGATCCGGGCCGGGCCGGAGGCGCTGGCCACGGTTAGGTCGGCGGTGGCGCTGCCATCCCAGCGGAGGGTGCCGGCGAGGACCGCCGGGGGCAGATCCTCGCGTCCACTCAGGCGGCCCAGCCGATCCAGGGCGATCTCGGATAGATCCAAGCGAATATCCGGTATCCCGGTGCCCAGGATGGGCACGGTGCCCCGGACGTCCGCGGACCCCGTCTCGCCGGTGGCATGGCCCTGGATCAGCCCGTTGCCGCCCCCCGCATCCACCAGGACCCCGCTGACCGCCCAGCGCTCCTCCCGGGCACCATGACGCAGGCGCAGGTGGCCACCGATCAGCACCAGGCGCTCCACAGGAATTTCCCCGGAGGGCACGCTTGGGTTGCTTGTGGGCTGGGGTGCCAGGGGCTTCAGGTCCACGCCCTGTGGCCCCAGGTCCAGGGCCAGCTCAAGACCGTCCAGGTCGACCCGGCGCAACCGTCCCCCCAACAGGTCCCGCCAGCGCCACAGCACATGGATCCGTGCCACAGTGAGATCCCGCTGGGGATCCAGAACCACGCCGAACAGGTCCGCGGACGAGAATCCCAGGGTCATCCGGTTGATGCTTGCGGCGGGGTAGCCCGCCAGGTGGAGGGACTTCTGGACCTGCCAGCGGACCACCACCGGGGCCGCCCACCACGCCATGGTCCCCAGGCCGGTCAGACCCAGGGCGGCCACGATCGCAAGTTTCCAGCGCCGGCGCATGGCGGGATGGTGGGGGGAATCCGGCGGGGGGAAACGGGACGATTCAGGGGGCGCAGGGTACCTCAATGAAAATGTCCGGTCGTCCGGTCGTCATTGAAGCCAAGTTTTCAACGGGAAGGCCCGAGAGACTCACTTATAGTGGACGACCGGACGACCGGACTGGCGCCGCAAAGAGCGCTCCGTCATGGACATCCAGCGTTCCATTGTGGCGCCCTGTCAGGGGGCGGGCGTCGGAGCTTCCCGGTCGACGACCTGGGCCACCAGCTTGGTGCACCAGGCAGCGAAGCGTTCTTCCAGGTCGTTCTGGGACAGACCAAGATACTGGTTCAGCGGGTGATCATTGGTCTGGCCCCGGTAACTGTCCCGAAGAAAATCGATGAAGTCCGCACGCATGGCCCGCTTATCGGCTTCCATGCAAAACTGCACCAGCATACCCGCCGAGGCATAGTTGGCTTCGGGGTGGGTTGCTGCATTCCAGGCTTGCTGATCGCTCAGATCGAGGATGCGGGCCAGGGGCAGGCGTAACTTCGGATCGCGAATAAAGCCCTGGAGATGCTGATTTCCCGCAACATCGCCGAATTCCAGACCGCCACCGCTGTAGCGGGGAGCCTGGCTGTACACCGCCACGCCTTCGCAGAGCCAGGCCGGGGCCTGGTTGCCGTTGCTGAAGACGTGGAGGATTTGGTGGGTGAATTCGTGGTAGTACAACTCGGGTGGGCCGGCATAGAAAAAACTCGCGGGGATTCGCGGGATGAACATGCCGGCAGACCAGCCCGCATCAGTTCCCGGTGGCAATCCAGCCTGATAATCCGCCTCATCCTTGCCGATGTTCACCAGCAGGCGAGGGTGCTGGGCAAGGCCGAACACCAGGCGCAAATCTCCTTTGCCACCCGGCGCGAAGAAATTGGCGTAGGCGCCGAAGACCCGGGTGTAGAACCGCTCCAGGGCTTCTGCGGCCCCGACCAGTTCTCCCAGCGGCGCCGTACCCCGGATCTCCAGGTGCTCGGTGCTGAGGATCCAGGGCGACTTCCAGGTCCCATGGGCCGCATTGGCTTTGGCCAGGGTGGTCCAGACCCGGCTCTGGGGATCGAAATAATCCCCGGCTTCGTAGCGCTTCCGCTCCTTGGTGAAGATCCAGCCCAAATCCCCCACCCAGGTCATGCCCCCCCGAACCCGTTCCAGGTCCCGGGGGCCGTACCAACGGTCGCCCACCTTTTGCAAACCCAGGTTGCGGTGCAGATCTGGATGCTCGGGCCAGTAGGCCAACACCTGGAGCATCTGATCATAAGCCACGTCGATGACCCCGGCATTTACCGCCCGCTGGCAGAAATCCTCCAGCGGAGCGCAAATCCGCCGGCGGGCGGCATCGACCTTTTTCTCCCAGGCGCTGCGCTCAGCCCGCGGGGGTTCTCCATCCCCCGTCAGGGGCGCCAATTCACCGGTCAGGGTGGCCGCTAGAGCTGGATCCTGACGCGCAAGTCCAGAGACCAGACCTTCCAGGGTCGGGCGCTGCCACGCCCCGGGGGCCTTGGCGGCGACGTCGATCAACAGGCGGATTTCCTTGGCGGCCTGGCCGGCCCGGGTTTGCCGATCCTTGTCCGCCAAAATCTGGATGGCTTGGCGCTCCTGTCGCAGGGTCGCCCGTTGGGCGAGATACCGGGCATCCTGGGCATTCGCTCCCCAGAGCATCGCGGTCAGGACCAAGAGCATTGCCGGCCTGAACAAGTTCATGGTCTGAGGTTGGCGTCCGACGGCCCCCGGGCAATCTGGGAACGAGCTTGGGTTCAGGTCCCGTGGGAAGCCAGGGCCGTGGCGATTTCCACCAGAGCCGTGGGATCCGTCGCGGAACGGGCCTTGGGCAGCAGCCGGGGTTGTTTACTCACCGGGTCCAACCAGTGGCCGGTGGTGTCGAACCGGCGGTGGTCGGCTCCGGCATCGGTGGCCAGGTGGAGGGTCCATTTCTGGACCAAAATCTGGTGGAGGGGACGGGTCTTGCCGCCCCGGCGGGCGGCCCAGGGCTGGCACTGAAACAGGTAGCGCTGGGCCTCGGCGAGGGAATGAGGGGCACAGGGCACCAAGGTGCCGGTGTAGGGGCAGATCCAGCGGCTCCCATCCATGGTGTGAACCTGGAAGGTCGGGTCCTCCGCCAGGGCGGTAACGACCCGATGGTTCAGCTGATCCAAGACCTTCGCCTTCAGCGAGGCCGAAGTCAGTCCGGTGTTGGGGGTGGTGCCGCTCCATTGCATGGACCGCAGCCTCGGGATCGGCACCGGGTAGCAATCACCCCCAGGATGGCACCTCAGGGTACCTCAATAAAAACGTCCGGTGGTCCGGTCGTCATTGAAACCAAGCGCTCAATGGAAAACCCGGTTGAAATTTGCATGTGTGGAAGACCGGACGACCGGACTGGCGCCGCATAGAGTGCTTCGTCATGGACATCCAGCGTTCCATTGCGGTGCCCTGGATGGCACTTCCCCGTCACGACAGCGACGGGGAGGTGCAGAGTCAACGTGCAGACGTCGGCTTCCGGGGGAACGAACGCCCCCCGCGGATTACTTCGCGGCCTTCTTCGCGGCCTTGTCGGCGCGTTTT
>CANIXE010000262.1 GCA_947470885.1 Planctomycetota bacterium | reverse complement strand
CCGGAGGACATCCAGCGGGTCAAGCAATTGGCCCTTCTCAGCCAACAGCGGGACCAGCAACAGCAGCAAGCAAAGCGCATGGAAAGCGCTCGCAAGCACCTCGCCAATGTCCGCAAGGCGCTGACGGATGGCCACGGCCAGGAAGCCCAGATCGCCCTGGAACAGGCTCGGGACATCGCCCCGGAAATGAGCGAACTGCCAGCCCTCACCGAGGCCGTATCCGGGGCGATCCGCCAAGAGAAAGAAGTGGCTGCCCGGGCCGTACTGGCCTCCGCCGATGCCGACATCGCCCAGGCCGATATCCTGCGGAATCGACAAGAGGGCGAAGAGCACCAAGTTTTGGCCCTGCGCGCCGATTTGGCAGAGCAAGCCAGCGACGAACTGCGGACCCGCCTGGCCCTCAGTGAACAAGATCTGGCAAAAACCCGCAATGCCCGGGCCGCCAACCTGGCCCAGGCCGCCGCCAGCCTGCACCAGGCCAGCAGCCTGGCCCCGTGGTGGCCCCTGGTGAACAACCGCCTGGCGGATTTCTATGCCCGACGCCTCGGCGAGGCGGAACAAGCGGGGGATACCGCCGCCGCCGCCGCCGCCGAAGCCCAGGCCAGCATCTATGACGACGGTAGCCGCCAGCAGTTCCTCGCCGGTCTGGTGGACGTCAGCGTCCCCCCAGACACCCTGCCGGTGATCCTCCAGCCCCTGGTCACCGGCCCGATGCGAACCCTGATACCGCAGGGCAACTTGGTGATCATTCCCCCGGGAAGCAGCACCAAGATTCACCACGGCTTGTGGTTGGCGTCCAATGCCATTGGCGTTCGCACCGCCCGCCGCCTGACCCGGGGTGAAGCCACTGAAATCCGCCTGCCAAGTCAGGGCTGCGCCGATGCCACCGTGGCCTGCATTCCCGGCGGTCAGATTTTCGGCAGCAATGGCCTGCCCATCGCCACCGTTGCCACCTTCCACCTGGCCCGACGGGAAATCACGGTGGCGGAATGGTTGGAATTCCTCAATGATCCGAAAATCCTCGAACGCTGCGACCAAGCCTTGGCTGATGGCACGTTGATCCTGGCCCCTCGCTTGACCTACAACGCCACCGAGCCCCTTTGGCGGCGCCAGGGGATGCTGGGAATCAGCCGGTTCATCCCCGAGCGCCAGGATGGCACGGCGGTGAATCCCGCGTTGCCGGTGGGCGGGATCAGTGGCCAGGATGCCGCCGCCTATGCTGCCTGGCGGGCGGCCCGGGACGGCATCCCCTGGCGCCTGCCCACTCCGGCGGAGTGGACCCTGGCGGTTCAGGGCGGTGATGGTCGGCCCTTCCCCTGGGGCTGGGCCGAGGATTCCAGTTTAGCAGCCTCGGCGATGGGCCCGAAAGAAGCCGTTCCCGGCGGCTCATTTCCTTGGGATCAGAGCGTCCAAGGGGTGTTTGATCTGGCGGGCTCCGTGTCCGAATTTGCCACCCCGGAACCGGGCAGCTCCGTCCAACCCCTGATGGGGGGCAACCGCTTTGATCGGGACGTCGCCCGCCTCACCGCCCACCAGCGACGGGATCTGGATCTGCGGATCGTCCATCCTGGGGCGGGATTGAGATTGGCGGCGGACGCAAGGTGAAATGGTGAATGCGCGAGTGCGCGAACGTACTAGAGCACTGTGACGTTAAAACGAGGCTACGCCTTCTTGCGGTAGACCCCAGGGCGGGTGCCCACCCGTTCGAAACGGTCCCCCAGACCTGGGGGGCTTTCCGAGCCGCCCAGCACCAGATATCCGTCTGCGGCCACCAGGCCCGCGATCTTGGCAATGATCGCCTGCTTGGTGGGATTGTCGAAATAGATCAGAACATTGCGGATGAACACCACATCGATGCCCCCGGCCATACCCCAGGGCCCCAACAAGTTCAGGTGGCGGAATTCCACCATCCCGCGAATCTCTTCGTGGAGCCGCCACTCACTGCCTTCCCGACGGAACCAGCGGGTCAGGAGGGCCGGGGGCAGGCCACGGTTGACCTCCAGATCGGAGTAGAGCGCGGCCTTGGCCTTGGCCAGAACCGTGCGGTCGATGTCCGTGGCCACAATCCGCAGGCCATGACTTTGGACGATTCGGGGGACCTGATCCCGGGCCGCCAGGGCGATGCTGTAGGGTTCCTGGCCGGTAGATGACGCGGCACACCAGATTTGCAGGGGCGTGCCCCCAGGCCGGATCGCCGCCAGTTTGGGCAGCAATTCCTCACCAAGGGCGGCAAAGGGATGGCCATCCCGGAAAAACAGGGTCTCGTTGGTGGTCATCGCCTCAATGACCTCCTGGATGAAGGTCGCCGTGGGCTGATGGCGCAGACGTTGGATCAACACCGACAGACCAGCCAGACCCGCCTTGCGGGCCACCGGCAGCAGGCGGCTTTCCAACAGATAGTCCTTGTCGGCACCGATGACGATACCCGAATGTTCACGAATGAACCGCGCCAGGAACTCCCGCTCATCTGGACGCATCAGAGCACCATCATGGGGTCAATCCCTGGGCAGCCAGGACTGCCAACCACGATTCCAGGGCCTGGGCGGGAATCCGCACCATGCCATCCTTGCGAGTCCACGGCAGGGTACCTGATTCCATGCGTTTCACCATGGCAACCGTACTGCGTTGGGCAAGCTGGGCCGCCTCGGTGGGGTCGAGAAGCTGTCCCGAAGCTTCCACGATCTCCCAGATTGGTTCCCGGGTCAAGTCCTGGCGTGCCGACTTGCGATCCCGTTTCGCCATAAGCGCTGAACTTACAAGAAGTTCCTCGGTCGGACGCTGGGCGGCGACCTGCAATCTAAACAACGCTTGGGCTGTTTCATATGGTTCCCCCAATTGGGCATCCCAGTCTGGCAAACGCTGGGCGAGCCAGATGGCAGCCTCCCCCGCCCGGGGGCTACGCCGAACGGTGTCCACGAAGGCCGCCAAAACTTCCCCCAGGTCATCGGCATTGCCCCCGGCGGCCAGGCGGTCCAGGGCGTGGCCCGCGGCAACCACTTCGCCGGTCAACAGGCGGCAGCGAACCTCCAATTCCGCACCCAAAACAGGATCCTCACCCGGGGCTTCCACCGCCAGGGCGGCCAGGGCCTCGGCGGTCCACCAGGCCAGGTCCGCCAGGCGTTCCCGGGGCCCAGGGCCAGTGCCATCGGCAGCCAGATCGATCAGGGCGGACTGGCTGGCCTGGACCACTCCGGCGGCGATGGCCAACCAGGCCTCCCGGGTGGCTGCGGGATCGGTCATCCCCCCATCCAGAGTCGCCAACGCCCCGGGCCAGGCCCGGAGAGGAATCGCCGCCACCACCCGGCGCAGCTCCGCTGGATCCCCCGCCTGGTCAGCGCACCCCGCCACCAGGCGATCCACCTCGCCGGACTCCAAACTGCCAAACCACAACTGGGGAATGGCCACCAGGCCATGGTCCCGGGCCACCACCACCACGCACACCCCCTGGGCGGCGCTGAACATCCGCCGGAGATCTCCAGCGGGATCTTGGCTGCCCTGACGGCGGAACTGCTCTTCCAACGCGGTCAGCGGCCCGGTACCATCGGCCATCAATTGCCGGACCTGGGCCTGCAACGACGGTGGCGGCGGTCCCAAGAACACCGCCTGGACCCGGGAGCCCCCGGAGGCCAGGCCGGCGAACATCGCCAGGGGATCAAAATCTGCATCCAGGTCCATCGCCTCATCCGTCCGCAAGTAGCTTTTTTAATGAAGGAAACCCCGGCTTTCGCCGGGGTTTCGTATGGTTGGCCCACCAGGATTCGAACCTGGACAAAGAGAGCCAAAATCTCTTGTGCTACCGTTACACCATGGGCCAGTTGAATTCTTAAGCGCTAATCTGTGGGAACCCACCGAAGCCGCAAGGGCTCCGGTGGGTCGGGGATCACGGGGTCTCGGCGAGGACGGTATCCAGGCGGGTGGTCTTGAGCAGGCCTTCGGGGAACCAGATCGCCAATTCCCGGGCGGCGGATTCCGGGGAATCGCTGCCGTGAACCAGGTTGTTGGCCT
>CANIXE010000261.1 GCA_947470885.1 Planctomycetota bacterium | reverse complement strand
GGTCGATAACGCAAGGAGGCCAGTTATTCCGTGAACCAGCCGTAAATCAATGGGTTGCGATCACCACCCTGTGTTTCATCGGCGCAGTTGGGTTTCCAGGGCGGCCAGGCCGAATCCTTCCAGCACCAGGCGGGGGGCGATGTTCCGGGCCAGATCCCGATCCGCGGCCTGGCAGCGCCCCAGGGCATCGGCTGCGGCCTCCCCCCTCTGGGGATCCCGAAGGTCCCGACGGAGCTCCTGGGCCAGGGCGGCAAACCACCCCTTCAAGGTGGCCCGCTGCTCCATGGCCAAGGTCGCGCCATGCTCTTCGCCATCACCCTGGACCTTGGTGGGAAGGGCCGCCAGCACCGCCAACACCCATTCACTGCGCAGGCCCTCCTGGGCCAGGTGGCGTAGGGGTTCCAAGGGGGCGCTGGCCAAGCGCCGGAGACCCCGGTGACTGCCGCTGCCATGACTGGCCAGCTGTCCGGCTTCGTTGCCAGGCACGCCCTGGCGGACCAGGACGGCCGTCAAGGCGGCATGGTCGAGGGGTGCCAGACGGACGATCTGGGCCCGTGAACGAATGGTGGCCAGGATCCCGTCGGCGCTGCCGGCGGTGAGCAGGAAGGTCACCCCCCGGGGCGGTTCCTCCAGGACCTTGAGCAGGGCATTGGACCAGGATTTCAGGAAGTGGTCGATGCCGTGGATGATGAAAACCCGGCGTTCGCCCATCAGCGGGCTGTCATAGGCTCCGAGGACGAATTCCTCGCGGATGCGTTCTGCTTCATCCTTGCGGCTGGCGATCTCAGTTTCATGGCTGGTGGCCAGGACGTCGGGATGGTCCCCCTGGGCGACCAGGCGACAGGATTCGCAGTGACCGCAAGCATCCCCGGCCACCGGCTCCTTGCAGAGCAGGGCAGCGGTCAAGGCCCGGGCCAGGGTCCGCCGACCGCTGCCGGGAGGCCCGGCCAGCAGGAGGATGGGGGGCAGGCGGTTGCGGCTGTTGAGGCGAAGCAGCAATCGAACCGCCGCACCTTGACCCAGGACCTCCGCCAGGCGGACTCCGGTCACCGGGCGATCTCACCGGGGACGAAGGGTGTTTCCGACCAGGCGAGTTGATTCCCAATCAGGTAGGCGCCATAGCGCGGGCCCAGGTTGGTGGGCACTGGCCGGCTGGTGCAGACCACCACCGTCCGGGGATTTGTCGTATCACCGGCGCTCTTGGTTAACGGCCGATACAGGAATTTTTCACCGGTGACCGGGCAATAGAATCGGTTCACCCGGTTGCGATCCTTGAGGAAATCGCGTTCCCACAGTTCACCCAGGCTGGTTACCCACACGCCGGAGCGCAGATTGGCATCCACCACTGCTTGGCCGATAAGCTGAAGCATCAGGCCACAATCCTCCTGGTTGCCACCGATGCGAGGCGTCCAAGTGGGATTCACATATTCCAGGGAGCCCAGGCCGTCATAAACCACGGCAGTGAGCACGCGCTTGTCGACCCCCCCAATATCATTGGAATGGACGACCCCGGCTTCCTTCAACCGCTGAATATAACGGTCGGCAATCCAACCCAATTGGACCATCTGGGGGGCATCCGCGGAAGGCGATTTGCCCTGGGCGCGGATCTCTTCCCGCAGACGGGGCTGGGTCTCGGGCATTTTTGCCAGAGCCAGGTACCAGTCCAGGGCCCGGGACATGCCGTCATCGCTGTTCTTAGCAGTCCGGCGCAGGCATTCTGCCACCGCCAGGATATGCTGGGGCAAGCGGGCCCGGGGAAATTCCTCCTCCTCGACGGCCTGGATCAGCTTGCTGCCGGCGGTGCTCAGCAGGTCCTGGTAGGCAGCAAGGCTACGCCGACGTTCCCGGATCAGACCACGAAGCTGCTCGGTCCGCTGTTTCGTGTCATTGGCCAGGCGTTCATCGAGTTTCTCCAACACTTTTGCGGCCGCTTCCCGACTCCCATCCCGCAATTCCATGCCAAACAGGGTCAATCCGGTGACGACATATCCTTCATTGGTCAGACCACCACCGGTGAAAACTTCGCGATACACGGGTAACCATTTGGCAAGACTGAACGCCTCCCCTTCTTTGGCGTAGCTCTTGGTTTTTTCACGCAGTTCCTCATAGCCCCCATCCAGGGCCTGGAGGGTCATCATCAGATTGAGGCGGGTACGCATGCCCCAGGCCCCGGTAAGGGCGATCTTGCCCAGGATCACCGGTCGGGCTCCCCGCTTGGTGTACGTCTGGAGAGCCAGGCGGTAGCGCTTGTCGAGGGGGATCAGATTCTGGGGAATCAGATAATTATCCCGGGTAGGAGGGGTCTCTCCCCGGGCCCGAGCCTCGCGCACGGCGATGTCAAACGTCTGAAGTCGATCCGTCTGCCGTTCGCTGTTGAATTCCTTTCCCACCCAGGTTTGGATCTCCTGGGGAATGTTCTCTTTGAAGCGTCCGCTGCGGGGTTCCCATTCGTTGGTCAAGGCAGTGAAATAGGTGTAAGGACATGTCGCGACATAATATTCATATTCGCTGATCCCCAGTGTATGGCGGCAACCGTCTTCGTCCGCTCCCAGATCCGCCAGATTGGCGGAGCCAGCCTGTTCCGGGATCAGGCCTTCGGCCTCAAATACCCCGCCATTCACAGGGGAGATCAAACGCAAAGGCTCCAACTGGACCGCAGCAGCACTGGTGGCAAGACCCAAGGTCGCCAAGGCCGACAGGCACAAACGTAGGACGGAGGAAGGATGCGGATGAGCCATGGAGAATCCCCAGAATGCGGACAGGCCGGCGCATCCTCTTCGGATGCGCCGGCCTGCCAGTCCATGCCACGGCCGCAGGTCGCGGCGTGTCAGTGAGTTGTCCCGGCTCAGGCCGAGATGGTAACGACTTCCACGGTGGTGTGGCAGTGGCGGAAACCCTTGCGGCGGTTGGTCTGGTGCTTCCGGCGCTTGAACTTGCCGACGGTGATTTTCTCACCGAGGGTGTGGCTCAGGACCTTAACGGTGGCCTTGGCGCCGACGACGAACGGGGCGCCGACCTTGACGTTCTCGCCATCGGCGAGGAGGAGGACCGGCAGCTCGATGGTGGAGCCGATGGCGGCTTCTTCGTTGCGGTCGAGGGTGAGCTTGGCGCCCTGGGTGGCGCGGTACTGGCGGTTACGGTCCTGGATGACAGCGTACATGGCGGATCCTGTTGCAGATGCGGAGACGACGGAGGGAATTCGAGAAGGAGTAGTGCGGTCGACCGACCGCGTCTGCCATCAACGACGATGGCGCCGGCGCGAATGGCGGGCGAGGTTTTTACCGACCGATCCGCCATTGGCAAGAGCGTGATCGCTGCGACCAGGGTTGTTTCCCGTATTGGGGGTCGGGGCGGTCGGAGGAAGAATGGAGGACGGCACGTTCACCAGCACGGGTTCAAAGGCACCAAACAACAGCCGGCGGAGGAGAACGGCATCCTCGTCGACGGTCGCGGCCCGAGGCGGGGCGACCGGCACCACCACAGGCGCAGAGGTAGATCCATTGGCGGCCACCACGGGCGTCTGGGCAGGGGCAACGGCGGGGCGCTCGCCGGGGTCGGCTTCCAATTCCCGTTCCAGGTCGGCGGGCTTCATCGCCGCCAATTCCTTGGCCAGCTGGATGGCCTTGGCCTGTTCGACCATCAAGGGTGCCAACAGGCTGGGACGGACGGACCGGGCCTTGGGATCATTGCCACCCCGGGCGTTGTTACGCTCGCCCTTGCGGAACGTGGGCACCAGACGGAACTCCCGGGCCTTCATCAGAACATCGCCGGTGAAAATGATCCGGCAGTCCCGGGCGTTCTCCAGCTCGGCCAATTCTTTGTGCCGGGCATTGAGGACATGGAGGGCGATGTCCGCGGGGAGGACGACCTCTAAGCGGGCCAGGCTGCGGGAATGCAGCATCTGCCGCACTTCGCGCATGACGTCGATTTCCAGGGTTTCCGCGGTCTTGATTGCGCCGACGCCCTGGCAGTAGGGGCACTCCTGGCTGGCCAGCATCTTGTGGCT
>CANIXE010000260.1 GCA_947470885.1 Planctomycetota bacterium | reverse complement strand
GGGGGCGTCCGCGTACTGGCGTCAGAACTGCTGCCGGCTGGGCTTGCTCGCCCCGGACAACGCCTGGTCCTGCGCCTGCAGCGCCTGACCCATCAACGCACCCCGTCGGTCCAAGCCTGGGCCAATGTCCCAGACTCGGTTCGTTAGGGCCACAACGACCAGGGATCCCCAATCCGCCAGGCCAGACGCCAGGCGTCGCCCCGGCGACCGGCGGCAACCAGGGCCTGGCAGGTCAACTTGCGAAGACTCCGGTCATACACCCAGGAACGCCACCAGGCCCCTCGATTGCGCCGGTGGAATTCAAGGGCTGCCGTGAGAAATACCGCCGCCAGGTCGGCCCGGCCCGCAACGATCAGGGCCTGACCAAGATGGCGACAGACCCGGGGGAATGGGGGCAGAACCAATACATCGTCGGCGGTCACGGGCGACGCAGCGTCCGGCGTCGCCCAAGCTCCGGGCCAAGCGGCGGCAAACACCCGGATCATCGGGATGTCGTGATCCGGCGCCCCTGAGCGGCCCAGGATTCCCAGACACCAGGCGGGGCCGTGGACCTCCAGGGCGAGGACCGCGCTGAGCAAGGTCCGCTCGGTGGAGGCCCGGATGGGCAAGTCTGTCGACGAGAGCAGGTTCAAGGCAGCGGCGAATTCACCCCGACCCGCCTGGCATTCCGCCAACAAGACAGCCGCCTCCTCATCCTCCGGGGCTTCCTGGCGCCAAGCCTCGGCCTCGGCCTGGGCCTCGGCGTGGCGCCCCAGGGCCAAGGCCGCACGGATGCGGATCGGCCGGGCATCCGAAAGAGTCACTTGGGCCAACAATTCGGCCACCGCCGCCGGTTCACCGGACGTCAAAGCCAAGCGGGCCGCCAGCACGCGCAATTCCCCGTCCAGATCCCCGACCCGGGCACTGAGCAGACGGTAGCCGGCCCCGGGACCATGGCGTCCCGCCTCGGCCAACGCCAGATCCCGCAAAAAGCGGTGGCGCAGAACGGGATGATCACCCAGCTTCGCTTCGGCCTGGCGGATCGCCGCTTCGGCTTCCGCCTCAAGGCCATGGCGAGCGAGGAAACAAGCCCATAGCCCCACGGTTTCCAGATCCCCAGGCTGATGCGCGACCAAACGCTCCCACACCGCCCGGGCCTTGGCGATTTCGCCACTGCGCTCGTACAGGATCGCCAGCTGAAGGACCAGGATGGGCTCAAGGAGGAATCCCCCCTCCCCTCCGGCGCTGGATAGCAGGCGGGATTCCAGATGACGGAGGTGGGCCAGGGACTGGGATCGATCACCCCGGCCTTCCGCCAGCAAAGCCCCCATCAATCGACCCTGGAGATGATCCGGATCCAGAGCCAGGACCCGGTCCAGGGCATTCTTCGCCGCCGCCGGACTACCCAGGTGCAATTCCGTCTCGGCCACCGTCAGCCAGGCCCGGATCGACCCAGCCCCGGCTCCGGCGTCCTCCAGGCCACGATAGGCCGCCCGTCTGGCTTCGATGGGCTGTTCGGCCTGGGCATACAATGCGGCGACCTCCCGCCACGGCACCCCGACCTTGTCCGACTGGGTGAAGACCGGGGCAAATTCCTTGCCCGGAGCATTCCCCGCCAGCCGGGCCCGGCGCACCAGCAATCGTGGATCATCCTTACACGGACCCGCGAGACCCTGGATGCACCAGGCCAGGGCTCCATCCCGGTCGCCCGCCCGCTCGGCGAGATGGGCCCCCAGCTCGAACACAGGCGGAGGCGGCGAAGGGGAATTGAGGATGGCCTCCACCATCCCCCGGGCTTCCGCCTCGCGGCCCCGGGCGGTCAGGATCTGGGCCAGCAAAACCCGGTATTCCACCGCGGATTCCGCCAAGACCACCGCCTTGCGGGCGGCCATTTCGGCAGCGGGATGGTCCCCCAGACCCAGCATCAGCTCGGCCCGGATCGCCCAGGGCTGGGGGGCCTCCGGGGTCAGGGCGATGGCCCGATCCACCGCCAGCAACGCGGCGGCCCGCTGATCGGCCCGGCGCAGGGCCTCGGCATGCAACGCATGAAGACTGCCCACCTCGGGCAGGCGGGCGACCGCCTGGACGGCGACGGCGATGGCATCTGCCACCCGGTCCAGACCCAACAGGGACTCGATCCGTTCCCGCCAGGCCCAGAGATAGTCCGGCTGCTTGTCGGTGGCCCGTTCCAACCAGGGCAACGCGGCCTCCCGCTGATTACGGGACCGGAGCAGGAAGGCCTTGAGCCCATCCGCCACCGCGGCATCGCCATCCAACTCACGAACCTTGGCATACGCCGCATCCGCCTCGGCATGACGCCCGGCGAGGGCGTGGATCTCCGACAATTCCCGCCAGCCCCAGGCATAGTCGGCGTCGATCTCCACGGCCTTGGCCAGATGGGGCAGGGCGGCCTCGCCCTTGCCCTCATGGCGCAGGAAATCCGCCATGTACCCGTGGGTCACCGCGTGGTACGGGTCCTCTTCCAAGGCCCGGCGCAGATGGCCATAGCCGTCATCAATCCGTCCCAGCTGACGACAGGTGTCCGCCAGCTCATGGAGGATCCAGATCGCCCCGGGATTCCCTTCCAGAGCCCGCTGGTAGCGCTCCCGGGCCTCCTCGGGCCGGCCCGCCCGCCGGGCCAGGGTGCCCAGCTGGGCGTGGGCCCAGGGATTCCGGGGATCCAATTCCAGGGCCTTCTTCGCCAGCTCACCGGCCTTGGCCGGATCCTGCTCGGTGAGGACCTGGGCCAATTCCACCAATGGCCAGGCGGCGTTGGGCTGGGCGGCGATGATCTCCTCGTACAAACCGACGGCGATCTCGGGATGACCATCCTCAAATTCCAACTGGGCCAGGTGGCCCTTGGCCCAGTGGTCGTTGGCCTCCGCCGCCAGGGCCTGGCGATAGCGGGTGCGGGCAGCTTCCACATCGCCCCGGGCCCGTTCCGCCTCGGCCAATTCGGTGAGGGTCCAATGGCTGCCGGGTTCCAGGTCCAGGGCCTCCAGCAGGCGGGCCCGGGCATTTTCCACATCGCCGGTCTGGCGCAGGCTGGCCCCCAACCGGGCCAGGGCAGTGGCCCGCATCGTGTCATCAAGGGCATCCTGCTCGAGGAGGCGCTCCAGTTCCGACCTGGCCTCCAGGTAGCGCCCCTGATTGAAATACAGGTCCGCCAACATGTCGTCCGGACCATCGTCGATGACTTCCGTGCGCAGGGCCCGTTGGCTGGCCGCCGCCGCGGTGAAGTCCTCGCGACGCACAAAAAACAGATGGCGAAACCGCTGGAAGGGCGCGGAACGCCGGTGTTGCCGGTCGGTCTCCTCCAGTTTGCTCCGGGCGTCATCCAGATTGCCGGCGCATTCCAGGGCGCTGATCCACCCCAGGCGGATCCACAAGTCGGTGGGCTCCCGGGCGATCAAGTCCTGATACCGGGCCGCGGCATCCCCATAGCGCCGCTGACGCATGAGCTCCTCGGCCTCGTGGGCCAACCGTTCCGGCACGTCGTCGTGATCGAATCCCGCCATGCCATCAGGTTAGTCGATGGCCTCCCGGCGGAAGGGGTGAGCCCTTCCGCCGGGAACCAGTCATTCGATGACCCGGGACCATGATCCCAAGCCGCTGATGGTTTGGCCGAAGGGCGCAAACGGTGGGGTGCCTTCCACCGTTTTCAAATCCAAGTTGAAGGTCATTACCCGGTTGGGTTGATAGTAGACCGGAGGAATGCCATCTGTAATGGATGCAACCGAACGACCTCCCGTAAGTGGTGCGGGGTAATCTGATGGCACCATTTCAGCCACACTATTTGGCCCAGCTAGCTTCGTACTGCTATTGTAAATCCAATCCAGAAACCCGGTACCGGCCACGAAGCTGCCCACCTGGGTTGGATCATAGATGGACGCAGTCGGCTTGGTCATGCTGGTATACGGAATTGTGGCAAATGAATTAGTCCGGGCATTCCATCCCGCCCAGCCAAACGGCGTGCGCCCATAAACCTTGGGCTGCTCCAACAAATACGCCTGACTGTACCGACGACTGTCAAG
>CANIXE010000259.1 GCA_947470885.1 Planctomycetota bacterium | reverse complement strand
TCATCTACGGTGCCGGGGCCTTCGGTGACATCGTCGCCCGCCAGTTCCGGGTCAGCCATGGTCATCAGGTGGTGGGATTCCTGGATGATGATCCGGTGCGCCACGGTGAGATCGTCTCGGGGATCAAGGTCCTGGGGGATCTGGAGACCCTGCCCGTCGCGGTGGCGGATCTGAAGGTCGAGGAGGTCGTCGTCGCCATCCGGGAAGTCAGCCCCGATCATTTGCGGGCCTGCTTCACCCGCTGCATGGCCCTGGGCATCCCGATGCACCGGGCCGGTGATTTCAATGAGTTGGGCGGGCGGACCACCTTCGCCTTGAAGGACGTGCCCATCGAGGAGCTGCTGTCCCGGCCCCGACGCTCGTTGGACCCGGCCCCGGTCCAGGCCCTGGTCACGGGCAAGACCGTGGTGATCACCGGCGCCGGTGGTTCCATCGGTTCCGAGCTGTGCCGTCAGCTGGCTGGAATGGGCGCAGTGAAGCTGGTCCTGGTGGAACACAGCGAATTTTCCATTTACGCCATCGATGATGAATTGCGCCGGCGGTTTCCCAACACCACCATCATCCCGGTGTTGGATGATCTTTCGGATCCCGTTCGCCTGGCCGCGGTGCTGCGCCCCCATGCGCCCACGGCGGTATTCCATGCGGCGGCCTACAAGCATGTGCCGATGGTGGAGGCCAATCCCTTCGCCGGGGTCCGTAATAATGTCCGCAGCTTCCGCAGTGTCCTGGCCGCCTGCGATGCGGTGGAGGTGGAACGCCTGGTCCTGATCAGCACCGACAAGGCGGTGCGCCCGACCAACGTCATGGGTGCCAGCAAGCGGGTCTGCGAACTGCTGATGCAGAATGCCCCGGAGGCCAAGACCCGGCGCTGCTGTGTGCGCTTCGGCAACGTTCTGGGCAGTTCCGGCAGTGTCATTCCCAAGTTCCTCGAACAGATCGCTGCCGGCGGTCCGGTGACCGTCACCCACCCGGAAATGACCCGCTATTTCATGCTTATCCCCGAGGCCGTCGAGCTGGTTCTGCAGGCCGGGGCGATGGCGGAACGGGGCGAGGTGTTCATCCTCGACATGGGCCAGCCGGTGCGGATCGCCGACTTGGCCCGCCAGCTCATCATCCTCGCCGGCCGCCGGCCCGGGGACGAGGTGCCCATCGCCTTCACCGGCCTGCGCCCCGGCGAGAAATTGTACGAGGAACTGCTCCACGATCCGAAACAGGCCAAGACCCGGATCCGGGACATCACCATCGGCGAGCGGAGTGCCCTGCCCTGGGACATGGTGTCCACCCGGGTCGCATCTCTTCTGGAGGCTTGCGACCGTCGGGATGGCCCGGCCTTTGTCGCTGCCCTCCAGGCCCTGGTCCCGGAATGGGTGCCCAGCGGCGCCTCCCGGGCCATGGCCGTGCCCCTCTCCCCCAGCCCGACACCGGCGGTCTGAGTGAAGATCCGCGCCAAAGTCCTGCTGACCATCGCCACCACCGCGGTGATCCTGGTGGCGGTCGGGCTGATCCTGGCCATGGCGCTCGTTCTAGCCCGGTTCCGGGACATGGACCGGGAGCGCTTGGATCAGCGCCTCCACACCCTCCAGGACACCATTGCCCGGGATGTGAATTTTCTCCGGGACAAGACCAGTGATTGGGGGCTATGGGATGACGCCTACACGTGGACCCAGGATCGGAATCCCGCCTTTGTCGCCTCCAATGTGGGGCCGGATGCGGCCCGGGCGGCGCGCTTGGAGTGCATCCTCTTCCTGGGTTTCGACGGCCAGATCCTTGCGAGTTCAACGGCGGATTTGTCGGGTACTGGCCCGTTGGCGAAACTTCCCTTCGAGCCAGGACACTTGGCTGTGGATGGACCGATCCTAGATCCATTGCGCAAGCTGATGCCGGTGTCGGGCTTGCTCAAAGTCGGGGATGAAGTGGTCGCCGTGGCGGCCCTGGCGGTGCGCAAGTCGGATCAGAGCGGTACGCCGACGGTGGCGGTGGTGATGGCCCGGCGGATTGATGCCCTGAAGGTCGGCGAATGGGAGGAGATCCTGGGTTCTCCCGTGGCCCGAATACCCCTGCCCGCGGGGGCGGTCCCTGGTCTGACCATCAGTATGGTCAATGATGAGCGGATGGACGGGACGGTGATCCTCCCGGATCTGCTGGGAAGGCCGGCCCTGGCCGTGCACCTGGATCATCGTCGGGATATCTGGAACGTCGGTCAGCGGACCATCCTCGAATTGCTAATCGCCAGTTCCGCCGCTGGAATAGTCCTGGTCATCTGCCTGATGTGGTTGCTGGATCGGGTGGTGGTGCGACCGATCGCCCGTCTGGCCGCCGAGGTTCGGGATTTCGAACGGGACGGTTCGATGGCCTTCACCGTGGAAGGTGACGATGAGATTACCGTTCTGGCGCGGACGATCCGCAGCGCAGTGGATCGCCAGCGTTCGGCGGTGAACAATGCCGGCGCCCTGGAACGGCGCTGGCGGACCTTGTTCGAGCGCTCCGCCGATGCGGTGATCCTGGTGGACGGCGACGTGATCCGGGTTGCCAACCAGGCGGCCCGCCAGCTGTTCCGGTTGCCTCCTGGCCATGAGCTGACCGGCCGCTCCTGGCGGGAACTCATGTCTGGGGTTGATTCCCCCAGCGACAGCACCTCGTCGGTGCGGGAAGTTTCGTTGCACACCGGCGATGGGGTGGAACGGATCGTCGAGATGCGCCAATCGGCGGTGGAATTGGATGGTCTGACCCTGGGCCAAGTGCTCCTCCATGACATCACGGAACGCCGGGCCGCTGAACGGGACCGGCGGCTTCTGGCCAGCATGGCAGATCATACCGCCGATGCGGTGGCCATCACCAGGATCAGCGGTGAGGTGATTTATCTCAACCTGGCCATCCGCACCCTGGCAGGGATCAGCCCAGACGGCGAAGTCGGTGAATTTGCCCGGGAATTGTTCGCCCTCGAGCATCGCCAGGCCCTGGCCAATGGCATGGACCATGCCCTGATCGTCGGCGGCTGGCGGGGTGAGTTGGAGGTTCTGACCTTGGCCGGACAACGGGTCCCGGTATCGGTGGTGGTGGTGGTGATTCGGGAAGAAGACGGCACCCCGACCCACCTGGGGCTGGTCCTCCGCAACATCACCGTCGAGCGCCAGCGCCAGGTCATGCTCGAACAGGCCCGCAGCGCAGCGGAGGCCTCGGCCAAGGCCAAGGCGGATTTCTTGGCGGTGATGAGCCATGAGCTGCGCACCCCGTTGAATGGCATCATTGGCATGACCTCTCTGCTCAAGATGGGGCATCTCACCGAGGACCAGCGGGACCAGCTGGGGACCATCAGTCTGTGCGCCAGCCATCTCCTGGCCCAGATTAACGATGTCCTGGATCTCAGCCGTCTGGAAGCGGGCAAGGTCGAAGCTGAACGGATCCCATTCGAGATCCGGTCCACCGTGACCGAAGTCCAGCAGATGCTGGGGCCCCAGGTGGCTGAAAAAGGACTCGATCTGGACGTCGACCTGGATCCCGCCCTGCCGACGTTGCTGGTGGGTGATCCCACTCGGCTGCGCCAGGTCCTTCTCAACCTGGTGGGGAATGCGCTCAAGTTCACCGAGCACGGCAGTGTCCTGATCCAGATCCGGGCCAATGGGGCGCGTTTGCGGATCCGCGTCCGGGATACCGGGATTGGGATCCCTTCAGAGGTCCTCAGTCGCCTGTTCAATCCGTTCGTCCAGGCGGATTCCTCGATCACCCGCACCCATGGCGGCACCGGTCTTGGCCTGGTGATCTGTCGTCGGTTGTGCGAGCTGATGGGGGGCAGCATCAGCGTCAGCAGCACCTTGGGCGAAGGCAGTGAGTTCACGGTGGATCTCCCCCTGGTGGTGGCAATCCAGCCGGTGGAGGACAACGCTCCTGCTGGGGCTTTGGGACGGCGGAATCTCGGTCTGCATGTCCTGGTGGCCGATGATGCGGCGACCAACCAGATCCTCACCCGGCGCTTGCTGGCGTTCCTCGGCTGCACCTGCAGCGCTGCCGGGGATGGCGAC
>CANIXE010000258.1 GCA_947470885.1 Planctomycetota bacterium | reverse complement strand
CCCTGTCGCCGGAATTGGCCAAACTCGGGGTGGTGACCGTGGCCCTCACCGGCCCGGACCCTTTGCCCGCCCAGGCCACGGTGTTGCGACCCGAGGCCCGACCGGTGCGGGTCGCTGCGGCGATGCCCGCCAAAGCCGGGATCGAACGAATCCTCGCCGCCCTGCCCCAGGTCCTGACCGGGGGTGCTGCACCCCACCTGGTCCTGGGCGGCCCCTCCGCCCCCGGGGCCTGGAGTCTGCAAGTGGAACCCGGGCCTGCCCCGGCGGTCCTTGGCCCGTTCCTGACCCGGCGGGGCCATCCCATCGTCGCCGACCTGGACGCCACGGGCTGCCTGTGGTCTGGCGGGGCGCCCCTCACCAGCCTTCCGGCCACCGCGACGGTCCTCCTGGCCGGGGGCGACACAGTGTTGTTGAGTGAGGCCCGACGCGGGCCGGACCATCTGCTCACTGTCCACGCCGACTTGGCCAAGGGCAGTCTGGCCAGCCATCCCTTCTGGCCGACCCTGATCGCCGCCACGGTGGAGGCCCGCCGGGCCGCCCTGCCGGGGATCGCAAGACCCAATCGTCGACTGGGGGAATCCTTCGCCGCCATCATGCCCCCGGGCACGGTGGAGCTGATTGCCCCGGATGGTGCCCAGGTGGCCCTGCCCACAGATGCGGACGGCGGCGTGGTGATCCCCGGCGCGGCCCTGGCCGGGGAACACTTGCTGCGGGTGGACGGCAAGCCCGTCGCCAAATTCCAGGCCGAGGCCCTGGATCCCCGGATGGGCGATCTGGCCGCCGCCACCAGCGCCGACCGTCCGGCGGCGGACCGCCAGGCGATGGTCCAGCGCCGCCGCCATCCCGGCGAAACCCTGGGGCCGCTGGTCCTGATCGCTCTCTTGGCGGTGGCCGCGGTGGTTTTTTTCCGCCGGGAAAACGGCCGGTGAGCGGGCTGGAAACGCCATCCTCCGACACGTTGACCGCCTACTGCGCGGGCACCCTGGAGGCGGCCACCTGCGTCCAGGTGGACGCCTGGCTAGATACCCTGGACGAATCCATCCAGGCCGAGGTCCTCACCCGCCACGGCATCGACCGGCACCAGGGCGCCCTGGCCCCCCGGGATGCGGCTCCACGCACCTGGGAACCAGGGGCAGAACTCGGGCGGGGCGGCATGGGCACAGTCTACGCCGCCCGGGATCGCAGACTGGGCCGGGATGTGGCGCTGAAGGTCCTGCATCCCCGACGAAGCGATGAACCCTTGGAGGCCTTCCTCCTGCGCGAAGCCGCCTTCCACCGGGAGGCCCGGACCATCGCCGACCTGGACCATCCCGGAATCATCCCGGTGTACGACATTGGCCAGGTGGACGGCCTACCTGCTTTCACCATGAAACGCCTCCACGGCCGAACCCTGGGGGAACTCCTGGCGGCCGGACCTGTCACCACCATCGCCCTCGTGGAATTCCTGCGCCAGGCCGCGGCCACTGTCGGCCATGCCCATGCCCGGGGAGTGGTCCACCGGGACCTCAAGCCGGACAACCTGGTGATCGATGATTCCGGCGCGGTGTTTGTCCTCGACTGGGGCCTGGCGGGGCGAATCGGCGAGACCGATGCTCCCCGGGCGGGCACCCCGGCGTGGATGGCCCCGGAACAACAGACCGGGGCCTCCCCCGATCCCCGGATGGATGTGTACGCCCTGGGGCGCTTGCTGGCCCAAGGTCTGGAAATTGCCCGCCCACCAGCCCTCAACGCCGTCATCACCCGGGCCTGCGCCGGCGAACCCAGCCGACGCTATCCCGACGCCACCGCCCTGGCCGAAGAGCTCAACCGCTGGCAAACCGAAGGCCTGACCCTGGCCCTGGATCTCAGCCCGGTGGAGCGCACCTGGCTGCGCCTACGCCGGAGCAAACAACTGCGGATGAGCCTGGGCCTGGGCACGCTGGCGGCCCTGCTGATCGCGGGATCCGTGGCCTGGAACCGGGACCAGCAGCGGCAGCTGCTCATCGCCCAGGCGACCCGCCTGGGGGCCAGCGCCGAGATCCAGGATCCCCAGGCGCTCCACGCTGCCGCCGGCGAAGCCCGGGAACTCCACCGCCAACACCCGGAACTGCCCGCCGCCGCCGCCGCCAGCGCCCGGCTGGAGGCCGCCGTGGCCCTGCGGGAACAAGCCGCCGCCGCCGCCGCGATCCGCGCCGAGCTGGACCGACTGGTGGCGGAAGTGCGCAACCGGGCCACCTGGGCCGGGGAATGGGGGGAATGGTCGGCGCTGCTGACCAAGGCTGGAATCCCCATGGACCACCCGGGGGATCGACCGCCCACCCCCCTGCCCGATGATGGCCGGTTGGCCGAGGCCGTGGCCTACGCCTGGCGGGCGGCGATGCAGCACGGCCAGGACCAGGAAGGGGCGCGCCTGGCCCGGCTCCTGGCGATGGCCGGTCCAGACCCCGCGTGGCAGGCCCTGGGCCGACTCCTGGGCAACACTGCGTTCCGCGCCCATGATCCGGTGTTCTGCCACTGCGTGGACAGCGACGGGGCCTTGGCATCCCCCGCCACCACTTCCGTTCTGCTGGCCCTGTATGCCCCGGAACCCCGTCTGGTGGCGGCGGCAGAACGACGGCTGGAACAGGACCCTGGGGCGTTCTGGCCCCTGATCACCGTGGCCCGGGCGGCCCAGGCCGCACAGGACTGGACGAAGGTCCAGCGTCTGGCTCTGATCGCCAGCGGTGCCGCCCCGGGCAGCCTGCGCCCACCGATGCTCCTGGCGTATGCTGCCCTGGCCCGCCAGGACTGGCCGGAACTCGCCGCCTGGTCCGCCCGGGGCCTAGCCATCCATCCCGACCACGGCGAGCTGCTGGTGCTCCAGGCCGCCGGCCTGGCCCGGCTGGGTCGGACCACCGAAGGACAGGCCCTCCTGGACCGCATCTCGCCGGGGCATCTGCGCTACCACCTGGAACATCCCCTGGGGCATCCCATGGAACTGGGCGTCCAGGCCGCCTTGGCCGCCGGCCTGACCATCCCCCCGGCGGAATCTGCCCTGGGGCCCCTGGTGCCGGAACCGGCGAAACCCACGGCCCCGTGAGGTGCACCGGTTCAAGTTCGTTCACAGACGTTTGATCTCAACGTCCTTGAAGGCGATTAGGGCACCCGACATGGAGAACAGGGCGACGGCGTGGATCGCCACCGGGATCCATTCCCCCACACCAACGAAGATCAAGGAATCCAGCGTGAACAGAATCATCGCGGTGATCAGGCCCCACTTGGCAAATCGCCGCACCGTCAGGTGCCAGAGGCCAAGGAAGATGGCGTAGACCACGCCGTCGATGCCGATGTTCATCCCCTGGAGGATCAGGCGGGCGTGGTTCTCACTGTCCTGAATCACGTGCTTGAACAGCAGGTCGACGATGAAGGTGGCCCCCAGCCCCAGATTGAAGAACGAATCCGAGCCGAACAGGATCATCACCGTGTTCACCACCGAGATGCCGACAATCCACAAGATCCAGTTGGCCCCCCGGGTGATCCGCTCCCGAACCTGATCCTGGTCCCCCCGGAACACCACGGTCCGCTTCAGCTTCACGTCATTGGGATTTACGAAAACTTCGTCCATGGCGACCCCTGTGCCGGGGCGCTGGCCACCAGGATGCGATGATCCGTGGGTCTTCCCGGAAAGGTCGGTGTAATCCGCCTGGTCCTGGGACGCAAGGAGCAGCCCAAGCAACAGACCGACGCCCCAGGGGGCGCCGGTCTGTATTCGCCCACGCACCAGGGCGGTGGTCCCGTCAGCCGCCGTGGCAGTGGCGGTAGGGCGTGCCCGAGCCGCAGGGGCAGGGATCATTGGGCCCGGGCTTGGCCCGGGGCGCGGGGGCCTCTGCCGCGATCGCGGGGACCGGGGCCGCCTGGCCCACGGGCATGAAGCCGCCGGCGGCGAAGGCTGCCTCCGCCGCACCCAGTTCAGGCTCCGGGGCCTGGACCTGGACCTGCAGGCGGAAGAACGTCCGTAGGATGTCCTGGCGGATCAGTTCATTCATTACCTGGAAGAGGCGGT
>CANIXE010000257.1 GCA_947470885.1 Planctomycetota bacterium | reverse complement strand
GGGTGACTCAAAATGGTTTGGGGGGGCCATGGTCGTCACCGGCCCCGTCATCGCAGCCGATATCCAGCCATCCATTTGGGGCCGGTGGCCACTTCCCCGTCCTGGCGGCGATCACCGCCGCCAGGACGGGGAACATGATTGTGGTGCCGATTTCCATGGTGTTCACCCGGCTATTTCGGTGAAAAAACGTGGGCAATCAATTGCCGATGACTTTGATCACATCCAGCAGGATCCTGATCCGGCCCTGGCTCTTGCCGATGGCCAAGACTGAGCTGGCCGCACCGTGTCCTCCCTGGTTGGGCGGAGGTTCCACATCGGCAGCGGCAAACGCCACCACCTCATTGACCCGGTCCACGGACAGTCCGACCACCCCATCCGCACCACCTTCCACCACCAGGATCACATTATGGGGATCCGGTTCCGCCGGGGGCATGCCGAACCGCCGGCGCATGCTTAGGACCGGGATCACCTTCCCCCGGAGGTTGATGACGCCTTCCATTTCCGGCGGACTGGCAGGCACCGGGGTTACCGGCAGGGTGCCGATGATCTCCCGCACGGTGGTGATGGGCACGCCGTACTCCTCGCCCCCCAGGTGAAAGGTCAGGTAGCTGCCGGCGGCAGAGGTCACAATGGTGTCGGAAGCGCTCATGGGGATGTCCTGCATTATCCGGAAGTGCTGCTGGCCAGATGGAGCGGATCGAGGATCAGACCGACCCGGCCATCCCCCAAGATCGCCGTACCGCTGACCCCGGGGTGATGACGAACCTGTCCGGGGAACGGTTTGATGACCACCTGGCGTTGCCCCAGGATATCATCGACCTGAAGGGCCAGGCTCGTCCCCGCACTTTCGATCATCAGGAATATGGAATCCTCGGGGTTTGCCTTCCCCCCGGGAATGCCGAACAGATCCCCCAGGGCGATCACCGATAGGGTGCGTCCCCGGCTCTGGATGACCTTGTCTCGGCCCAGGATGGTTTCGACCTGGCCGGCCCCAGGGCGGATCGCTTCGACGATGGCGTGAACCGGCAGCAGGAAATCCCGATCGGCGACCCGCAACAGCATCGCATCGAGGATCGCCGTGGTCAGAGGCAGGCTGATGGTGAAGGTGCTGCCCTTGCCGATGGCGCTGCGGATGGCGATGCTGCCCTTGGCCTGTTCCACCGCCCGTTTCACCACGTCCATGCCCACGCCCCGGCCGCTGATGCCGGTGACTTGGGCGGCGGTGCTGAATCCCGGGGCAAAGATGAGTTGCCAGCAGTCCTGGTCCGACATCACCTTGTCTGCGGAAATGAGGCCCTTTTCCACGGCCTTGGCCTTGAGTTTCGCGGGATCCATCCCGCCACCGTCATCCTCCAGTTCGATGAACACGCTGTCCCCGGCATGCCAGGCCTTCAGTACCAGGTTTCCCTTGGCGGGCTTGCCCCGGGCCATCCGCAGTTCAGCGGATTCGATGCCATGATCGACGCCATTGCGGACCATGTGCATCAAGGGATCACCGATGGTCTCGGCCAGGCTCCGGTCCACCTCGGTGTCATCGCCCACGACCCTGAATTCCACCTGTTTGTTGGTTTTGCGCGCGGTGTCGTGGACCGCCCGGGCGAGGCGCTGGAAGGTGCTGCGCAGGGGCACCATCCGCAGGCTCAGGGACAGTCCCTGGAGATCCCGGAGAATCCGGGCTTGGCGCTGAACCTCCTGCCCGAGACGGGTGGTGGGATTCAATTCCGGGGCATGCTGGATCATCGCCTGGGTGATCAACAACTCCCCCACCATATTCATCAGGTCCTCCAGCTTGCTGCTGGCGACTCGGCTGAAGCCCTCGGCATTGCCAGCCTTGGCCGCTTGCTGGGCGGCGACCGCCTTCTCGACCTGTTCCTTGGTGGCCCGACCGGTGCTGACCAGGACCTCCCCCAGTCGCTGGCCGTTGCCCAGGCTACCGGCAGCTTCCTCGATGGCCTCCCGGCCGACCCCGGCCTGGACCAGGAATTCGCCTATGAGGGGCGCTGAGGTCTCCCCCAGCACTTCCAAAATAGGATGGCTGGGGGTCGATGGTGAAAGTTGGCCTGTGGCCTGCAACGCCCTGAAGCTCCGGCGCAACCGGTCCACGGCTTCCAGGATGCCGGCCTTGTCCACTTCGGTGGGATCCCGGACTCCGTCCCGCAGGGGCAGCAGAACGCTTTCGGTTTGATGGGCAAGGGCCTCGATCTGGGGTTGGCCCAAGTAGGAGGACATGCCCTTGATGGTATGGAACGCCCGGAAGACCCCGTGGATCCAACCAGAATCAAGTCCTGCCAGGCAATCGGCTTCAATCGTCTGGAGCAATTCCAGGGATTCCGCGATGTAATCCTCGAGGGCACCCTTGGGCACCGGTGTGCCTTTGCTGCCAGGGCGACCCGCTGCCTCCCGGGATTCCTCGGTCGGAAACGGTGGAGGAATATCCGGGGCCAGGGGCACCATCGACGCATTGGGGGTCGGAGCAGAGGCGATCCGCTGCAATTCACCCGTGAGATCGAGGAGCTGAACCAGCCGCAATGGTGCCGCCGGATCCGTGGGATGGGCCTGGAGTTCCTTGCCCAGCAATTGGATTCGCTTGAGGACCTGGGCCGCCGTGGGTCCTCCCGCGGCGATTTCCGGACTGAGGGCCAGGGCGTCCAGGCAGCGACCGAGGGCGGCAGGATCTTCCGGATCAACGGACAGCAGTTCGCCCAGACAGACTTCCAGGCCTTTAACCGGGGTGCCGGGCCGCTTCTGCTGCCCCGAGGGGTCACTCAGCAGAACGGTCAGGCGGTTGATCAGCAGAGTGTCCTGGGTTGCCCCATCCGGTGGCACCTGACCAGCGGCGATATCCAGGCAGGCCCCCAGTTGGGTCAGGGTGGCCAGCAAGGTGTCGATGATGGCCTCGGTCAGGGGCACCTTGCCGCTGCGCAGGGCATCCAGGAGCTGTTCTCCGGAATGGGCTAATTTCTGGATCCGGTACTGATCCAGAAACCCCGCTCCACCCTTGATGGTGTGGAGGGCCCGGAAGGCGGCATTCACCGCTTCCGGGTCCACCGGCTTCCCAGGGACGAAGGACAGCAACACCGCCTCGGCCTTGGCCAGGTACTGGCGGCTCTCATCCAGGAACTCGATTAGAAAGTCATCGGACATAGGTATCCAGTTCAGAACCGGTACCTATTCAATGACTCATAGATGACCCGCTGTCAAGGCTAGCGGTCAGCCCAACTGTCTAACAAGGCTTCAATCCGGCTGAACACCACCCGCATGGTCTGGTCGTCCGGAAGCAGGGTGATCCGGAAATGGTCGTGGTACGGCACATTGAAACCATGACCCGGAGTCACCAGAACGTGCTGCTTCTCCAGCAATTCCAGGGCGAACTTCTGATCATCAAAGTGCTTGAGGCCCTCAGTCTTGACCCGCAGAAAGGCGTAGAGCGCCCCCTGGGGGACGACGCTGTCCAGCCATTTGCTGGCGCGTACCCCTTCCAGAACGGCCTGACGGGTCTCGTGGAGCCGGCCCCCGGGCCGGGTCAGGTCGTGGATCGACTGGTATCCCCCCAGGGCGGTCTGGACCGCCCATTGGCCAGGCACGTTGCCACAGAGGCGGAGGGCGGTGAGCAGGTCCAGGGCCTGGAGATATCCCCGGGCGTGGTCCTTGGGGCCGCTGAAGGACAGCCAACCCACCCGCCAGCCACAAGCCCGGTAGACCTTGGACAAGCCACCAAAGGTACCGCACAGGGTCTTCCGAGCGAGGGTCGCCATCGGCGTGAATTCCGCACCGTCATACAGGATCTGGTCGTAGATCTCGTCGGAGAACACCACCAGACCATGCTTTTCGGCGATTTCCGCCAGACGGGTGAGGACGGCCTTGGAATACACCGCCCCCGTAGGGTTGTTGGGGTTGATGACCACCAACGCCCGGGTCTTCGGCGTCACCAGGCCGGCCACCGCGTCCGGATCCGGCATGAATCCCGCCGATTCTGGGCAGGGGTAATGCACGGCCTTGCCCCCCACCAAAATAATGGCGACGGTCC
>CANIXE010000256.1 GCA_947470885.1 Planctomycetota bacterium | reverse complement strand
GAGCAGGCGGGCGGCGCCCACCCGGACCTCCTGGGCCAGGTCGTTGGCTCCGGCGAGGATCCGCTGGCATTCCTGGGGCGCGTGGAAGCCCATGCCGTTGTTCGCGGCCACGTAGTCCCAGCGCAGCTGGGCCCGGCGCAGCAGCTCCCGGAGGGGCTTCAGTTCCTCATCGGTGGCCTTGGCCTGCATCGCTGCGGCGACGTCCAAGTGGGCCTTGGCGATGGCGGCCTCGGCGCGATCCCGGCCCTCACGCACCTTGTCCTGGATGTCGTAGACCCGGGTGCGGACTTCGGTCTCGCTCCAGCGGTGGCAGACATTGCAGGAATTGGCGATGTTCAGCAGGGGCGACTGGAGGTGGTGGTCGGTGAACTTCGATGCGCCCTCGGACTTGTAGGGCATGTGGCAGTCGGCGCAGGACACGTTGCGGTAGGCGTGGATGCCCTGGGAATAGATTTCATAGTCGGGGTGCTGCATCTTGATCATCGGCGTTTTGCTGATCGCGTGGACCCAGTCCACATGGCCGTTGTCGTCGTAGGTCTTCTCGATGGCCTCGACCTTCATCCCGTTCTTCCAGGGGAAGGCCAGGTAGTTCTTGGGCTCCTTCTTGAAGTAGTATTCCACGTGGCACTGGGCGCAGACCAGGGAACGCATCTCCTGGTGGCTGGCCTTGGCGATGTCCTTGCCCTGGGCGGCCCAGGCCTCCCGCAGGGCCGGGCGGGTGATCACCAGAGCCATGGTTTTTTCGTCATGGCAGTCGGCGCAGCCGATGGGATGGGTGACCTGGGCCTGGAGGTCCTTGGCTTTGCCTTCGTAGAACTTTTCGGGACCACCCATTTCGTGGATCAGCCGAGGGACGTCGGGGGATTTGCAGGTCCAGCAGGTGGCGGGGGCTTTGTCCCCCATGGTTCCGTCCGGGTTGTTGATCCGCTTGGTGTGGTTGATGTCCTCGACGGCGCGGGTGTGGCCCCGGGCCTGGTTGTAGTCTTTGGCAAAGGCGTAGCCGGCGAACAAAATCACGTTGGCGGGGGTCTCCACCAGGAGATCCCGGGGCGCGGCACCGGCGTACTTGGTCAACGAGGAGCTCTCATCCATCTGCCGGTAGCTGCCGTATTGGCGGGGGAAGTTCTGGCCCCACTTGGCGCTGTCCGGCTCGTACAGGCCGATGGCCACCATCGGCTGGGAGGGGGTGATGGATTCGTGACGGCGCTCCAGGATCGAGGCGGCCATCAGACCGAGGGCGAAAACACCGGCGGTCACGGCTCCGAGGGCCAGCCAGCCGCGCAGGGAGGAGGGGGTGGGGTCACTCATGGCTTCTTCTCATTCAGGGCAGGATGCTCGCCGACATGGAGACGTCGGGGATCGGCCAGGGGGTCGGGGAGGGTGGGGCGCATTTCCCCGGGGGCGGCGGACAGGCTGTTCACCCGGCCGTGGGGCGTCTCCCGGTGGCAATCCCAGCAGCGGTGGTCGCCGGGTTCCCAGGACTTCGCATGGACCTGGGACACCAGGGTGGCGTGGCAGCGTAGGCAGTTGGCCTCCACCACCGGCACCGCCCGTTCCGACAGGCGGATGACCTGGGGTTCCCGGCGCAGGGTGAACACGGTGGCGTGGATCATCCCGTCTTCGGCCTTGAAGGCATACTGGGCGAACAGGCTGTCGTGGGGCACGTGGCAGTCGTTGCAGGTGGCGACGTTCCGGTGGCTGCCGTGGGCCCAGGTCAGGTAGGCGGTGCCCATGACGTGGCAGTTCACGCAGGTGGTGGGGTCGTCGGACAGGTAGGACGGTACTCGGGCCAGGTGGGCGGTGGTCAGGCCCAGGCCGGCGAACACCCCCAGGCCGATCATCACTGGTAGGCGGAAACCCGCCGGCAGGAACCCCAGGGACAGCAGATGACGCAGGAAACGCAGCATGTCAGAGTCCTCCGCCCAGGCCCGCAGCGGTGGCCAGGACCAGGGCCAGCAGGGGCGGCAATTCCGCCAGGCCGATGGCCTTGGGGGTGGCGGGCGTGGGATCCCGGACCAGCCAGGCGCAGCGGGCGGCCAACAGGACGAAGAACCCCGCCACCAGCCAGGGGCTGTGGCCTAGGGCGGCAGCGGCCACGGCGGCGACGGCGGCGGCGGCGTGGCCCGCCAGGGCGTCCTTGGTCCAGTGGGACGTCGGCTGCCGCCGGGCACGCACCAATGGCACCACCGCCAGCAGGTAGCCCACCACGACCCCGGCGATCACCAGGGCGTGGGCCAGGGGCGTCCCGCCGGCGCTGGCCACTGCTCCGCCCACCAGGGCCAGGGCGCAGCCGCCCACCAGCACGCCGCTGGTGCGGTGGCGGCGCACGCCGGCCTCGCTGGCCAGTTGCAGGGCGGTGAGCGCCGCCGCCCCGACCATCCAAGGCAAGGCGGTGGGGGCCAGGATTCCGGCCCCCAGCCAAGCGGCTCCGGCGGTGCCGCCCAAGACCAGCGCCGGGCCGACCACCGGCACCCCTGCCAGGGCGAGCTGGGTGGCATGGCGGGCGAACAGGCCGAGGACCACGCCGGCGGTGAGGAGGAATCCCGGGGCTGAGGGGGCGACCACCAGGCCTGGTAGGACGGCAGCAGCCAGGAAGCCCCAGGCGCCGTGTTCCGGGGGGATCAGCCGGCGCAGGCTGGGGGCTCCGGCGGTGGGCTCGGACAGTTGGGCAGCAAGGGCGGGGGCGGTCATGGCGGGCAGGTCCGGGGCCGACGCTACGGACGGTCGTTTTGAAATACAAGACATCTTTGTCCGCTTAGTATTTATTCCGTGGTCCCTTAGTCGGAACCCCGAGGTTCGAGCCGGGGAATACAATTTCGGGGTCGGCACAGGTCCAGGTCGTCTTGGTGACAGGGCGCCATAATAGAAAGCTGAATTTTCATGACGGTGCGCACTTTGCGGCGCAAGTCCGGTCGTCCACAAATGCAGCGACTCTTGGATTTTTCCACTGAAGGTCCTGGGTTTTAATGACGACCGGTTGTCCGGACGTTTCATGGACGTGCCCACCTCCGGTGAGGAATAAATCGCATTTCCCCAGGTCTTCCAGAGACCAAGCTAGCGAACGGAACGAATACGTCACTGTTTGACACCTGTCGAGGTCCTCGCGATGCCTACCCAATTTCGATTTGCCGACCCCCGCAGACTGTTCCTCGCCTGCGTTGCCTTGGCGCTGTGCCTTCCGGCGTCCGGTTTCGCCGATGAGGCAGACCTTATGCTGTTGCAATATGGTCACCAGAATTGGGCCATTGCAGAGCTTCTGGTAGAGCGGAAAGACCTCATTCAGGCAGACTTGGCCTTGGCGGCGCGGTCACCGGATTGGCAGGTGCGCACCTTTGCCGAAGTTATCAGATTGCAGGGCGCGGACCCTCTGGCGTTCGCTCGTGAGACGGCACGCATCGCGGATTTCCTACGCATCTATCAGACTGCTGTCGGAACCGTGCAAGCTCCGGAGACAGGGGATCAGAACGCTTTCTTGGAGTTCGGACGAGAAGACAGATCCCGGCTCCCGTATCCATTGGTCAAACCACCCCGTGGGCTACCGCCCCAGCGCATCCCCTGGCCGGTGCTGGCCCAGGCGATGCTAGCAGGCAACTACGACCAGCAGCGGCTGGCCAGTCTCATCTTCTGGTCCGAACCCCGGGTGGAATTGCTTGGTCCCTGTTGGCAGAGCAATGCCTTCCGTGATGCAGATGCGTGGTTGCTGGAAGAGGGGATTTTGACTCTTGGGCCAGCCGCCATCCCGTTCCTGCGCGAGCAGTTACGCATAGGGACGAATGCCCACCCAACTCCACACCAGGGTCTGGCATCTCGATTACTCGCTGCCTTGGGAGATCCGACCTGCTTGGCAGAGTTCCGCAAACGCCTGCGGTTGCCAACGCCACCAACCTTGGAATACAATCAGGAAGACCGTCAGGCAATGCTGTTGGACGACGACACCTTGGCGGGCATGGAGATCCTCGCCAAGGTTCAGGATGCAGAAGCACTGCCACTATTGATTGCAAGATTCACGGACTATCTGATCAATGGGCGGGATACGAATTCCTTCACTGCAGAACGGAAATCGAAATCCAGCG
>CANIXE010000255.1 GCA_947470885.1 Planctomycetota bacterium | reverse complement strand
CGAAACCGCGCTCGGTGAAGTTCAGGCCGACGCGGACCGAGCGGCCCAGGCCGTCGTAGGGCACCCACTTGATCAGCGAGCTGTCGACGCCGCCCTGGAGGATCAGATCCTCCACCAGACGACCGACCGGATTGTCGCAGAACGCGGTGGCCACCGCGGTCTTCAGGCCGAAGCAGCGGCGCAGGCCGCGGGCGACGTTGTACTCGCCGCCGCCTTCCCAGGCCTGGAAGGTGCGGGTGGTGTGGATGCGGCCCTCGCCCGGGTCGAGGCGGAGCATGATTTCGCCGAGGGACAGGGCATCCCAGGTGACGGATTCGCGGGGTTTGATCTGCATGGTGGGACGGAGCTTGGGGTCCAGGCCGGCGGTTCCAAAATGATTCCGTTCCCTGGCAACTGTTCTGTATTACAGAACAATCCATGAGCCCCCTCCACGACGGTCTGCATTTGCTGGAATGGCTGGCGGACCACCCCGAACCCCAGGGGGTGACGGCGGTGGCCGGGGCCATGGGCTGGCCGAAAAGCCGGGCCCATCGGGTGCTGACCGCCCTGAAGGTGGTGGGCTATGCCGCCCAGGATCCGGACCGGCGCTACCGGGCCACGCCCCAGGTCCTGCGCCTGGCCAGCGGGGTGATGTCCAGCCACCCCCTGCGGGCCCTGGCCCTGCCGGTCCTTCGCCAGACCACCCAGGCCACAGGGTGCGACGGCATTTTGTCGGTGCTCCACGGGGATTGGTCCCTGGCCATCGCCGTGGACAGCCCGGCGGGGCGGCTCAGCGATGATCCCTTTGGCCTGCTGGGGCGCACGGCCCACCTCCACGCCGCCGCCAATGGCAAGGTGCTGTTGGCCTGGCTGCCCTTGGTGGAACAGCGGGACCTTCTGGCCCGCCTGCCCCTGCCCAGGCTGACCCCCCGGACCATCACCGATCGGGAGCGCCTGGCGGAGGCCCTGGAATCCGTCCGGGCCCAGGGCTACGCGATGAACGACCGGGAGAACCACCCCGACACGGTGACCTGTTCCGTGCCGGTGTTCGACGGTTTCCATCGCTGCGTCGCCGCCCTGGGTCTGTCCCAACGCCCGGGGCAGGTGGAGATCAAAGCGGTGGTGGCGGTATTGAAAAAAGCCTCTGCCGGACTGACCCGGGGAATCGCCGGGGTGTGACAGTCTTTGACGACCTCCCCTGGCCAGCACGTTCCCGCACCACAGGACTCAGGCTCCCTTGCCCCGCCACTGATCAGAGAACAGCCCCGGCGAGCCTGGCCGGCGGGGCCAACATCGGCTTGGCGGGCTGATCCTGGAAATGGGGGGACAGGATCCGCACCCCATGCTCATTGAACACGTCCTGGATCTGCCCCAGCAAAGCTGACAGCACCGCAGATCGGTTGTCCGGGGCCACCATCCTTACCCGCACCTCATAGCGAACGTAGAAATCATCCAGAGCCTTCTGAACCACCTCGGGGGCGGGATCCTGGCGGAGGCCCGGGGTGCGCCGGGCGGCCAGCTCCAGCAGGGCGTGGACCTGGCGCCACGGAGCGTCGTAGCCGATGGTCACCGTAGTGGCCAGCAACATCCCCTGCTCTGGATTGAACCGCGAATAATTGATCAGATTGCCGCCCACCAACACCGCATTGGGGATGCTGATTTCTTCGTCCCGCACGGTGCGGACCCGGGTCGCCAGGAAACCCAGATCGGTGACCCGACCCTCCACCTCACCGATCTTCACCAGATCCCCCAGGCCCATGGACCGGGAATACACCACCACCAAGCCGCTCATCACCTGATTCACCAACCCCGTGGAACCGAAGGTCAGCATCAATCCGGCGAACACACTGATGCCCTTGAAGGCGTCCGAACTGCTGCCTGGCAGGTAGGGATAGGCCACGGTCAACGCGAACAGCCAGATCAGCACGGAGGCGATCCGCCGGGTCGCCCGGGCGGTTTCCGGCAGCATCCAGACCACGCTGATCCGTCGCTCCTCGATCTGTTCCAAGCCCAGGCCCAGGGTCCGAATCGCCAAGCGGGTGGCGATTAAAATAGCGACCACCACCGCCAAACCCGGCAGGGCGGCCACCGTTCCCTGAACCGCGGAAACCAACAAGGCCGTGCAACCCTCCCCCAGGGTCGTCGCCCAGGGCCGGGTGTAGGGAAAACGATCGAGGACAAAGGTCAGCCAAATGAATCCCGCGACGATCCCGAAGGCCAGCACCGGCAGATGGATCGCCCGCCGGACTGCACCCACCGCCAGGGGTTTCAGATCCAAACCGAACGCCGGGGGCAGACGATGGAAGGTTTGATGATCGATCCGCGCCTGGAGCCGCCGGACCACCGCCGCCAGGGCCAGCAGGGCCACGACCAGACCCAGGGTGGCGGTCAGGCTGAGGGCCAAGGCGGCGACAAGCACCCGGAGATTCCCCTGATCCCGCCGGGCGGCAAAGACGTCGTTGACCCGATGAACCACTTCCGCGCCCAAGGCTTCCAGGGTCTGGCCAGCCTCGGCATCCGCGTCCTCCCGGGCCAAGCCGAACAGGAATCGCCCGCCCACCTGGACCGCCAGACCCCGTTCCCCGTCATGATTCGCTTCCACCAGAGTGATCGGTTCCCCCAGGGCGTCCTCCGGCAAGTCAGCAAAGCGGCGGATGGCCTGGGCTGCCCGCTGGGCCGGGGAATTCCAGCCAATGGAACGCCGGAATGTCACGAGATCACGGTTCCAAACCGACAGGATCGCCGGCCCCTGGGCGACGGCGATAACTGGAGCATGTCCGGTCGATTCCGCGGCCCAACCCACGACCCCCATCCAGAGCACCAGAATCAAGGCCATGAAGCAGCGCATACGCCGATCGTTGGTCCCATCAGGGAGGTTACAAGGCGACGGCATCGGTTCGTTTCCCGCCTGGGTCGACCGGCAGCATCGCAATCAGCTCTATAATCAGACACCCGGTATACCGAGACCACACGTTGCGCCCCCCGGCTCCCCGGGATCATTCCCAGGCCATGCCCGCACCCGCCCTCTCGTCCCAGGCCAACGCCCGCCTGCGCGCTCCGCGCACCCGGGGGGCCTTCGCTCCCATCGACGCCGCCCGTCGGCAACTCGGTTTGCTGGCGGTGGCCGACCGCCTGGGCCAGGCCCGGATCTCGTGGCTGATCAATCTGGAAACCCAGGTGATCGAAGACGCCCGCTTCCTGGCCTTCGGCTCCCTGGCCAGCCATCCCCTGACGGATGCGTTCACCGAGCTGGCCCGGGGGCGGACCGTAGCGGACGCCTGCGCCCTGCGGGTGGAACAGATCGACAGCTTGCTCCGGGACGATCCCCTGACCCCGGCGGTGGCGGACCATTCGGCCTACGATTTCCTGGCGGACCTCCAGGAACGGGCCCTGGCAGAACTGCCGACCGTGAAGCTGCTGCCCAAGCCGGCGGAAAAGGTCATCTACCAGCGGAAGCGCAAACAGGACTGGACCGCCGCCGATGAGGCCTGGCTGCCCCTGAGCCTGCTCAAGAAGATCGCCAAGGTGGAGGGCCTGATCACCACCGCTCTGACGAACTTTGCCCCTGGAGCAGTTGCCGAGGTCGGCGGCCTGCATGACGACCTGCGGGTGGCGGTGACCTTCACCGGCCTGGCGACGGAACAGATCCCCACGGTGGTCCAGAAGCTCACCGACACCCTCCGCCAATCCCTGCACCCCGAAATCCTTGTGGAAGAGGCTGGCAAATGAGCGACATCCTCACCGCCGAAGACGCCCAGGCCCAGGCCTACCAATACGGCTTCACCACCGCCGTCGAAGCCGTGACCCTGGGTCGCGGTCTCAACGAAGCCGTGGTCCGGGCCATCAGCGCCGCCCGGGGCGAACCCGAATTCCTCCTGAAGTTCCGACTCAAGGCCTTCGCCATTTTTTCCAAGATGGCGGAGCCCCGTTGGGCCAAGGTGGACTACCCGCCCATCGATCTGCAGGAAATCCAGTACTTCAGCACGACGAAGCAGAAGAAGTCGGAACAGCCCACCTACAACAGCATCGACGAGGTCCCCCAGGAGGTTCTGGACACGTTTGAAAAGCTGGGCATCCCCCTCTCGGAGCAGAAGCGTCTGTCCGGGATTGCCGTG
>CANIXE010000254.1 GCA_947470885.1 Planctomycetota bacterium | reverse complement strand
TGGGCGGCATGCGCGCCTCGGCGATGATGATCAGCTACGAGGTTAGCATGGGCCTGTCGGTGATGGGGATGCTCCTCATCGTCGGCAGCCTGAGCCTGAGCGAGGTGGCTGAATGGCAGGGCCAACACACCTGGGGCATTTTTGTCCAGCCCGTGGGCTTCCTCCTGTTCCTGGTCAGCATGTTCGCCGAGTGCAACCGCAACCCGTTTGACGTAGCTGAGGGCGAAAGCGAGATCGTCGCCGGCTTCCTGACGGAATTCAACGGCGTCCGCTTCATGTTGATGATGGCCGCTGAATACCTGCACATGATCATCGCCTGCTTCCTGGTGGCGACGGTCTACCTGGGTGGCTATCACCTGCTGCCCTTCCCCCTGCCTCTGGCCGGCTTCGACGCCCCCTGGGTCCATCTCGACGGCGACTGGCTGAAAGCCAATCTGGGTCTGGTGGTCGCCCTGTTCCTCGCCCCCGCGGGCATCGGTGCGATCATTGGCGGCTACCTGATCGGTGGCCGGGCAAAGATCGTCGCCAAGAGCGATGCCACGGTCCAGGAAAAGACCCTGCGCGCCCGGGAATACGGCTTCTACCGGATCATCTTCAGCATCGCTGGGGTGGCTATCCTGGTGGGTGCGGTCGCGGCCCTGGCCCTGATCCACACGGCACCGCTCAAGACTGTGGAAGGCTTCGTGTTCTGGCCCGGCTGGGTCAATCTGGTGGCCGGCATCGTCCAGTTCCATGTGATCCTCGGCAAGGCGCTGCTCTTGGCCTGGCTGTTCGTCTGGGTGCGGTGGACCCTGCCCCGCTTCCGCTACGACCAGATCATGGCCCTCGGCTGGAAGGTCATGCTCAACATCGCCCTCGTAAACCTGCTGGTGACGGCCATCGTCGCCAAGCTTTTCCAGTGAAGACTGGGTGATCCCGATATGGCTAAGATCATCCCCCGTCCCAAGCTCACCTTCTGGGAGAGCCTGTATTTCATCGAGATCTTCAAGGGTCTGATGACCACGGGCGCCCACGCCCGGAAGAACCTGATCCACGGTGAATTCGAGACCCGGAACTACCCCGAGGAGGCTCCCAAGCTGCCCCGGGACTACCGGGCCCGCCACCGTCTGATGAAGCGTCCCGACGGCAGCCCCCGTTGCGTCGCCTGTTTCATGTGCTCCACCGCCTGCCCGGCCCGGTGCATCAACATCGTCGCCGAAGAAGCGGATCGCACGGACATCGAGAAGCGCCCCGCCAAGTTCGAGATCGACCTGCTGCTCTGCGTGTTCTGCGGCTACTGCGTCGAGGCCTGCCCCTGCGATGCGATCCGCATGGACACCACCATCGGGGTCATGGTCCACGACAACCGCCGGGATTTCGTCATCGGCAAGGCCAAGCTCATGGACTGGAATCCCGCGGACTATCCGGCGACGGACGTCCAGAGCCAAAAGGCTCCGGGCGGTTCGCTGAACGCCGAGGCCCTGGCCCAATTCAACGGGGCGGGCGGCGCCTCTGGCGCAGGACACCACTGACATGCTTGAACAGTACAACGTCTTCCTGGCCAACGCCTACTTCGCCCTCTTCGCCTTGGTGGCGGTGGGTTCGGCCATCGGCCTGCTGACCAGCCGGCATCCTTTGAATGGAGCCCTGTTTTTGGTGGGCGTGATGCTCTCTATGGCGGGGGTCTACAGCCTCCAGGCCAGTCCCTTTCTGGGGGTTCTCCAGATCCTGGTCTACGCCGGGGCGATCATGATGCTGGTGGTGTTCGTGATCATGGTCCTGAACCAGGCCAAAGATCACATCATCCCCCGGCCAGATGGTTTCGCCTTCACCCTTCTTGGTCTGCCCCTGGCCGTGGGCATCGCTCTAGTCTGGCTGTTCACCGTCAAGGCCCCGGTGAAGGGCGACGATCACGCCCTCCGGGCCTCGGTGGAGCGGATCGCCCCGGTGCTGTTCGACACCACCACCGCTGGTCCGGGCTATTACCTGTTGTTTGAATTGATCGGCGTCCTCCTGCTGGTCGCCGTGGTCGCCGCGGTGCTCCTGGCCAAGCGCAGCCTGGACACCGACAGCGACGAAGAACCCAGCACCGCCGGGGATGGCCATGACCACCATTGATCCGATCCACGTCCAGGTCCTGGCCGGGGTCCTGTTCTCCCTCGGCCTCGCCGTCGTCGTCGCCCGCCGGAATATCTTCCTGATCCTGATGGGCGTCGAACTCATGCTGAATTCGGTGAATCTCAGTTTTGTTGGTTTTTCCCGGACCTTTCCCGGGGATGCCTCTTTGACCGGCCATCTGGTGCCCCTGTTCACCATCGCCATCGCCGCCGCCGAGGCCTGCATCGGCCTAGCCATGGTCATCTGCATCACCCGGGGCAAAGACACCGTGGATGCCGACGCATTTTCCGAGATGAAGGAGTGATCCGGTGACCGCCTCGTATCTTTGGCTCATCGCCACCCTGCCGCTCATCGGCGCGATCATCACCGGTGGGCTCGCCCTCGCCGGGGCGAAGACCGCCCAGGGTCCCAATCGGGGCTTCGCGGCCCTGGTGGGCGTCCTGTTCCCGTTCTTGGCCTTCGCCGTCACCGTGGCCGCCACGGGCCACTTGGCCCAGGTGAAGGATGGTGGGGCCCTGGTCCAGCAGCTCTGGACCTGGATGGCCATCGGCGACTTCAAGATCGGCTTCGGTCTGCTGTTCGACCGCCTCAGCAGCATGATGCTGCTGTTCATCACCGGCATCGGCACCCTGATCACCCTGTATTCCGTCGGCTACATGTGGGCTGACCGGGGCTTCGCCCGGTTCATGTCCTATCTCAACCTATTCCTGTTCAGCATGGTCATGCTGGTCCTGGGGGACAGCCTGCCGGTGACCTTCCTGGGCTGGGAAGGCGTGGGCCTCTGCTCGTACCTGCTGGTGGGCTTCTGGCACCACACCACCGAGTACAACGATGCCGCCCGCAAGGCCTTCGTGGTCAATCGCGTCGGCGACCTGGGTTTCCTCCTGGGAGCGTTCGCGATCATTGCCGTGGTGGGCAGTCTGGACTACCAGACCATCGCGGCCTTCTTCCGCAGCACCGACAACCAGGCGCTGATCGCCGCCAAGGCCGCTCTGGTCACCGGCGCCGCCCTGCTGATCTTTTTCGGCTGCACCGGCAAGAGCGCCCAGATCCCCCTGCTGACCTGGCTGCCCGATGCCATGGCTGGTCCGACCCCGGTGTCGGCCCTGATCCACGCGGCGACCATGGTGACCTCCGGCGTCTACTTGGCGGCCCGCTTGGGTGATCTCTATGTCCATGCAACCCTGCCCGTCCTGGGTTTGACACCGTTGGATTGGATCCTGATCACCGGCTGCGGTACGGCGGTGTTCGGCGCCGTGGCGGGTCTGTTCCAGAATGATATCAAGAAGGCCTTGGCCTATTCCACGGTCAGTCAGCTGGGCTTTATGTTCATGGCGGTGGGTGCAGGATCTTTCGACGTGGGCTTGTTCCATGTCTTCACCCATGCCTTCTTTAAGGCCACCCTGTTCCTGGGTGCGGGCATGGTGATCCACCTGCTCCACCACGAGCAGGACATGCGCAAGATGGGCGGTTTGTGGGCCCTGCCCCAGACCGGCTTCGTCCTCCGCTTCGCGATGTTCTGGGCCTGGTGGGCCATTCTCGGCCTGCCCTACGGCAGCGGCTTCTTCTCCAAGGATTTCATCCTGGAAAAGCTTTTAGAGGGTGGTGGTCTGCATTTCACGATCGGGCTGATTGCGGTGGCCACCGCCGGCGTCACCGCCGTCTACATGACCCGGATGATGGTCCTGACCTTCTGGAGTCCTTCACGGCTGAGCCACGAGGTGAAGCACCACCTCCAGCCCATTCCGTTCACGATGCAGTTGCCGGTCCTGATCCTGGGGGTCGGCAGCGTGGTCACAGGCATCCTGTTCTGGAGCGATTCACCGTTTATCGCCGAAGCCATGCGGATCCATACGTTCGAGCATTGGCTCAGCCCAGTTCTGAAAGCCTCCCAGGACATGTACGTGTCCAGCCATCACGAGCATGGACCGATCAGCCATGGCATGCTTTTCCTTGGGGTTCCTTTCGGGGCTTCGGTGCTGGCGGTGATCGGCGCCCTGGTGG
>CANIXE010000253.1 GCA_947470885.1 Planctomycetota bacterium | reverse complement strand
GGGACGGCATCGACCTGTCCCAGGTGGTGCTGACCCATCACAACCTGAAGAACCTGGGGAAACAGACCCTGGCTCTGGGTGCAGGCGAAACGCCCAAGTTACCCCCGCTGACCGAAAGTGGCGGCGGCAAGGTGCAAGAGAAGCAGACGGCCTACCTGGCCGAGCTAATCGAGAAGGTGAACAGCCTGTTCGACGGGGAGTTGACCGACAACGACAAGCTGGTGTACGTCAACAACGTCATCAAGGGCAAGCTGTTAGAGTCGGAAATCCTGCGCCAGCAGGCGGCGAACAACTCCAAGGAGCAGTTCGCCAACTCGCCGGACCTCATGGCTGAAATCCTCAACGCCGTCATGGGTGCCTTGGATGCCCACACCGTGATGAGCTCGCAAATGCTCAATTCACCGACGGGACAGCGGGGGTTGAAGGACGTTCTGCTGAACCACGCGGGGCTGTGGGAGGCTCTACGGACGAGGGCGGCGGGGTAGTTATCAACCAGGGTGAAAAGCTAGCCCTAGGCTAGCCCGCAACGGGCGGAAGGACTGGCGAACCGGCGCTGAAAAACAAGGAACCCCTGGCTTTCGCCAGGGGTTTTTGTGGTGGAGGTAAGGAGATTCGAACTCCTGACCTTTTGAATGCCATTCAAACGCTCTACCAACTGAGCTATACCCCCCCAACACGTGGATCATTTTCAGATCCGGACAGCCATCGGTGCATGCACCCTGCCGTCGTGGGGGGGTACTCTGGTGAAGAAGTTTATTTGTAAAGATACTTTGTTGGGGCGGGTCCTAGCCGTGGTCGGATGGGTGGGGGAATATGCCTCGTCGGGCGCGTTGCCGGTGGCTCGGGAGGGTTTATGGTCGGGCCATGCATCCTGGATCTTCCCTTGCCGCTCCGCTCCGTTCGTTGCTGCTGTGCGGTTGTCTGGCCGTCGGCGTTTGGGCCGAGAATGTGCCCTGGAAGGACACGTTCACCATGCCGCTGGCTGGGAGTGAACGGACCCTGGTCATGTACCGGGGTGGCTCTTGGTTGTTGATGCGCCATCAGGAAATGATGGATCCGGCCTTGTTGATCGGTTCCAAGGAGGTGGTGGTCGAAGGGAAGTTTGAACGTGAGTTGCAAAACGGGGATCGACTACGGGTGCGCCTGCCCATGCATCCCACGTGGCAGGTCGAGGGTTCCAGTGAATTATGGAGCACCCATCTGGATGGCGACAACCTGTGGCTTTTCGGCCGATTGACCTTTTCCGGTACCGGTCAACCGGTGTTGGCGGTTCAGGCAGTTGAATCCGCCACCAGCGATGCCCAGCTCATCGCCAACAGGTTGGTCGGGGTGTTGGCCGATGACTGGGATGGTCGGTTGAAGGCCGCCGCCTGGGTCCGCGATCAGCATCTGGTCCAGCCCAACAAGGAATTCTGGTTTAACCGCGCGGATCAATTGATTTCCCAGGTGATCGACGATGCCGCCGCAAAGGCGGCAGAGCGGAAGAGTCTTCCCATCATCAATGACGCCATCACCTGGACCGTGGACCTGCTGAAGGATCCCGTTCGCGCGGGTCGTCTGGCCAGTGCCCCGTGGATCGCCGCTGCCAGCGGGCCGGCGCTGGATGACCTGAAGCGCCGGTTGCGTCGTCTGGACCTGGAAATCTACCACAATCAATGGCTGCCCCGGTCGGTGGCCTTGAGCCTGGAGTTCGATGATCGTTTCGCCGCCCTGGGCTGGCGGGATGCCGAGGGCTATTATAAACTGGGTCGTTGGACCGATATCAATGGGGAGTCCCTGCCCCGGGCCAAGGACCGGGCCTGGCGTTGCTACCAGGCCGGCTACCGGGCGGATCCCAGTCATCCTGGGATTCTGAACGAATTGGGTCTGCGGGCGACTGCCAGCGGAACCGCCGTCGCTGACAAGGCCACCGCCGACTGGGTCCATGAATCCACGGGGATTTTTGTCCCCGCGCCCCAGGGATGGCGCAAAGGTGAACGGATCAAGGGTGAGATCACCTGGGTCGATCCCAAATCAGAAACCGCCTATATCGCGGCCTCGGTAGTGGCGGTTCCCGCCAGCGGCGAATTCGATGGGGTGTGGGAAAACGCTGTCGGTCCCATCCGCGATCTCACGGAGTTTGCCGATCTGGGGGTCGAGGATCTACCCTTCGCCCAGGGCAAGGCCCGGCGCCTCCGCTATCGTTACAAGGAAGGGCGGTCCGTCCGCTTGGCGGAAATCCTCCTGGCCAGCAATCCGACGGCGGGTCAGGCCGTGCGTCTTGATGCCGCCTACGTGGAAGAAGAACAGGAGCGGATCCGGGCCATGGTGGTGGCGACCTTCGATCGGGTGGTGATTCCTGAGGTGGCCCCGGTGAATGGCGGTGGGGGAGGCCAAGGCGTCAATGCCTCCCAGCCTTGATCATCCCGGCTTAAGCCGGTGATAGCGCCGTAGCCGGGCTTGGATGGGCTGGTTTGCGGCGGGGAACTCCAGCCCGACGAATTCTTCAGGGGTGACCCAGCGCAATTCCTGGCTGGCCAGGGGGCGCACCGTGGACGCATCGAACAGCCGCACCCGGTAGAGGTGGAAGGTCAACGCCCGGTCGGGATAGGCGTGGTGCCACGACATCAGGTGGCGGGCCGCCAGCACTTCGGCGCCCAGTTCCTCGCGCACTTCCCGGGCCACCGCTTCCCGGTCGCCCTCGCCGGCTTCCCGTTTGCCCCCCGGCAACTCCCAGGCGCCCCCCAGATGAACGTGGTCTGGCCGTCGAGCCACCAGGTAGCGACCCCCATCGTGGACCAGGGCGAGGACGATGTGCTGGCGGGCTACGCCCCGGGCGGGTTTGGCGTCGCCGTAGGCCACCTTAGCGCTGGCGACCTTGAGGGGATTGCCGGTGCGGGCGTCGGCGGTGCCGGCGCTGGCGCAGCGGTGCTGCCAGGGGCAGACGGTGCAGCGGGCGACCCGGGCGGTGCACACCGTGGCCCCCAGATCCATCAGGGCGTTGTGGTAGGGTGCGGCCTGGCCAACCGGCACTGCCTGGGCCGCGTGGTGCCACAGGGCCTTGGGATTCACCGGCAATTCCAGACCGTCCCGGCGGACATAGACCCGGGCGATGTTGGTGTCCACCACCGGCACGTCAGCGTGGAAGGCGAAACAGGCGACGGCGTGGGAAGTGTAGGGTCCCAGGCCCGGCAATTCTTGGAGGTCCTCCGGCGTGGTCGGCCAGGCCCCGGCGGCAACCACCGCGGCACAGGTGGCCCGCAGGCGGTCGGCCCGACTGGGATAGCCCAGGCCCTTCCACAGGCGGTGGATGGTGTCCAGGTCGGCCTCGGCGCAGGCTTCCTTGGTGGGCAGGCGCTCTAGCCAGCGGGCGTGGTAGGCCAGCACCCGATCCACCTGGGTCTGCTGGAGCATCACCTCGCTCACCAGGATGGCGTAGGGATCCCGGGTCTTCCGCCAGGGCAGGTCCCGACCTTGGGCGCCGTACCAGGCCAGCAGTTCCGCCGCTGCCTCACTCGATGGAGTCATGGCCGCTCCAGGAGAGGAATTCCAGTTCCGTGCGTTCGTCCGCCTTGGGCACCTGGAATTGGAAGTAGTCGCAGTGAAACCACCGGGGGCTGTCGTCTTTCAGATGCCCTAGGCGGACCAGGGCGTCGGGGATCGGTTTCGCGCCCCCCACCAGGTTGGCGTAGTCCATCAGGCGCACCCGGTAGCTGCGCAGGCACAGGCGCACGGGTTCCTGGATCGGCTGGCGGGGCGGCAGTTGGGCCCGGATCAGGGCGAACCACAGCTCTTTTTCCTTCATGTACAGCGACCAGTGACGGTACTGACTCTGGTTCTGGCTGGGCACCTTGCGCCGGATCACCAGGGTTTTCCCGGTCATGGCGTCATTCACCGGGGCACCACGAAGCGGGGCTGGGTGAAGCAGCGGTTGCCCGCATCGTCGCTGATAGCCAGGCGCACCACCACTTCGTTGCCCCGGTCCTTCCAGGCGACGGTGGCGCCCGCTTCGCCGGTCAGCGTCCCGGCGGTGAAACCGCCCCGGATCACCACTTCGGCGCTGGTGGCCCGGGGCGCGACATAGGCGACCCCCGCCCGATCTTCGTGAAGACCATTCAACGTCAGGCCCTCGTC
>CANIXE010000252.1 GCA_947470885.1 Planctomycetota bacterium | reverse complement strand
TCACCCCTTGGGTAACATCCGTGGTTACTGCGGTTGAAACCGCAGTTCGGACCTGCTCTGTCACATTCTCTTGGATCTGGGTGGTGGGGATGACCGCCGGTACCGGAGCAACTGTGGGCGTCACTGGAGCTGAAGGCGTGGGTGTCGTCGGAGTCGTAACCGGGGTTGTCGCTGGTGGGGCGGTGGTGGTCAGCCCGGTATCCTGGTTCCAGTTGCCGCCACCAGGGGCAGGGATTCCGGCAACCCGGATCGAGGCAGTCCGCATCGCCACGCTGGTGGTGGGGATCTGGGGTCGGGCAGCGAGAGCTTCAATGCCGCCAAATCCGCCGACGCCGGCCCCCAGGCCCTGGCGGGAATTCAGATCGACGGTTTGTGAGGCCCGGCCAAGGGCGAGGGCGACTTCCTGGCGCAGGCTGACCTTCACCCGGCCTTCAATCAGGGACACGTAGTCCGTGTCTGCCTTCATGCGTTGGACCATGAACAGGGTGCCGGTGACCTGGACATCCAGGGCGGCACCCTGGACCCGCAGATCGGCGTAGGAACCTTTGTCGACGATATTGGCCTGGACGATGCCGGTCTGGAGCTGGACCAGGAAGCCATCGTCCTTTTCGGTGAGCACGAGGCTGCTGTCTGGAGCCAGGATCAACGAGCTTTTCGGGGCTTTCACCAGGGTCAGGCGAACCGGTGCATCCCCGGAACGAACGACGACGCCCGGGGTCACCCCAGTGCCGACCGTGGCCGGAGCATCAGCGATCATCCCAGGACCAGTGGCCCAGACCGCCAGATCGCCCTCGGCGCTGAAGGCCTGGAAGCCTCCCAGAGTCAGGAGAAGGAGGGAAAGGACAGAGTTCGTCATGCGCATGGGGCCCCCAGGATCACCAGTTGGCCGCAAGCCGGAGGCCGGCCTGCAGACGGTTGTAGTCGCTTAAGGTGACGTTGGAAACCCGCTGGGCATAGCCCAGGTACAAGCCCGCCGTCAGATGTTCCGTCAGCCAGACATCCCCGGAGCCGCCCAGGGTCGCCAGGCGCTGACGTTCGGCCTCGCTGCCGTCCGCGGGCTGGTGGTAGGTTCGGAATTCATAGGTGGCCCGACCGCTGACATCCACGGTCCCCAGTTCTGGTTTGCTGGGACCGAAGCGCCAATTCAGCCCCAGTCCGGGCACCGAGGTGCCGTAGGCGGCATCGTCGTCGTTGGCTTGGAGACGGCTCATCTTCCAGCTGAGTTCCAGACGCTTGTTGATGTCTCCGGGGGCGAGCAGAACCCAGTGGCGGTAGCTGATATCGTAGGTCGTGCCGGTGGAGCTTTCGTTGCCGATGTATTCCACGTACTGACTGCCGGCGCCGAGGATGGACACGTTGCGTTCGAAGACCTTCGCCACGTAGACGTTGATGGTCGTCGCGTTGGCGGCGACATCACGGTTCAGGTAGAACTTATTGAAGCCCACCACCACCCCGGGGTCGAAGCCCCCCAGGGACCAGCTGGCGGCCAGGGAGCCGCCATAGCGGATCATTTCCGCGGTGGGTTCCACGGGGTATTGGTTGATCTCGACGTTGCCCGAGGCGGACAACCGGCCGGTGTCGCCATTGAGGATTTGGTACGAGGCATGGACCTCGCTACCGTTGGCCACGCCCTTGGCATTGGTGGCCGTGGGGTTGTCCACGGACTCCAGGAGGATGTTGGAGTCAAAGCCGGTGGAGAGGCTGCCGCCGAAGCCCCAGGGGTTGGGGTCGGCGGTCTTGGTGGCCTTGGCTTTGTTCTTCGCCTGCTGGAGGGGGTCCACGTAGGTGGGGGCAGTGCTGTCCGCCGTGGCGGAAGCTGGCGAAGGCTCTGATGCTAGTGTGGGTGTTGGTGCTGTTTCGGGCGGTGTGGCATCCACCAAACCTGGTGCAGGAACAGGCGCTGGGGGTTCCGGTGGGGCTGGGACGATGGGGGCCGGTGCAGGTTCCACCGTGGCAGCAGGAGCCGCGGCCGGAGTTTCTGGCGCTGCGGGTACAACGATGGGGGGCGGGGCCACCGGCGGCGGATCCACCGGAGTCGGTGGCACCGCCTCGGCCCCCAGGAGTGGGCTCGCAACGCCGAGCATCAGAAGAAGGGAAGCGCTCAGACGCATGGGGACTCCATCAGGGCAGCTCTACCAGGATACGGAAGCCGGTTTGCTCGGATTCCAAACCCTTTTCGACGCTTTCGGAATAGTCGGAACGGAACCAGAATTGGCTGTCATCCCGCCAAGATCCACCAGCCAGCAGCGCTTCGTGGATTCCGGCAGCCAGGGGATTGTCGGAAGTCTTCCGGTCATTCAACCATTCGCGGACGCCGCCCGCCAAATCAAGATGCCCGAAGGGACCTAGATCGGTGGGTGCGGAGCCCGGATCAGGTACCCGGGATGGCTGGCCGTTGAGGGCACTACTGGCGAACTGACCACTGAATTGGCGACCCCAGGGATAGATCCGTCGGTCATCGCCGCCAGTTGCGGCCCACTGACGTTCAGCTGCGGTGGGCAAGCGGACCTTCTTGCCCGTGGACTTGGTTAACCAGGTGCAGAACGCCTCGGCGACATCACGGGTTACGAAGGTAATTGGTTGCTTGGTTATGGTCCCATTCAAGGCGATGCCATTCAGTTCATCGCCATTGGCACCTTGGGCCTCCAATTTGTGGAAACGATTTTTATCCGGATGATCGAAGAAGCTAGGAATATAAGTGATGGGATCGTTGACTTCGTTGTTGAGGATCTTCGCCACGGCTTTCTTGAAGCTCGCCGCGATAACCTTAAACTGCTCTGGAGCCCTGAGGAATTCCAAGTACTGCCCTTGGGTCACTTCCGTCTCCCCCAGCAGGAACGCCGGGCGCACCCCATCGCTGGGCACGTATTTCAGGCTGTGGCCGGGGATGGTGGGTAGGTTGCCCGGCCAGGTCAGGTTCACTGGCTTCTGGGTGGTGACCACCACGGCGATGGTCACGCCGCTGCCGCTGATCTGGTAGGTGCCGGCGTCCAGATCCACTATTCGCCCTGAGGTTAACGGCAGTGGCTCTCCCAGGGGTACCAGGCGGGTGTCCGGGCCTTCGTCGATCCGGCGGGCGGTCAGACCGCTGCCGCCGGTGACGGTGATCTGGCCCCGGTTGGCCAATTCACTGGCGTAATGGCCGTCGTCGAACCGGCGCAGCAAATTCGTGTAGGCGGCGACCTCGGGCAGGCTGCGGGACTTCCGGGCATCCACCAGGCGGCCGTGGTACAGGTCCGCCAGGAGGCGCCGGGCTTTGGCGGTGCGTTCCTTTTCCTCGGGGAATTCCTTGAGGAAGGCCAGGGCGTTTTGGGCCGCACTTTCGGTGGTGGCCCAGAGCAGGGCCACGTCCTTGCGGGCGGCCTCGGTGGCGGCCAGGGCGGCCCACAGGGGGGCTTTCCGCTCCAGGGGTTCCTTGGCCAGGCGGCGGCCCAGGTCCTCGGCCTCGGCCTGGGATTTCTGGCTGGCGCCATAGGCCGCCAGCATCTTGGCGTAGGAGGCCGTGGCCTCGGTCAGGTGGCCGTCGCTGGTGGCGGTGGCCGTCGTCAGGCGTTCGCTCCGGGCCTTGGCCTCCTGCTCCTTGGCGACGAATTGCTCGGATTCCTGGGTCACCTGGGCGATGAGCTGAACTGCTTCGTCGTTGGCCGGGTCGAAGCCCCGGGCCTGGGCGGCGAGGGTCTTGGCCTCGTCGAATTTGCCGGTGGGGGCGCCGGCGACGTAGGCGGCCTTGGCTTGGGCCAGGAGGGCCTTGGCCTTGGCCTGATCCGCCGCGGTCTTCACGGCCTTGGCCGATTGATCCCGGAGCAGGGCCACGGCCTTTACCTGGTCCTGGGTGCCGGGGACGGCCACATCTTTTTCCGCCAGGGCGAATTTCGCCTCGGCCTGGGACAGCAGGCCCGCCAGGGACGGATCGGTGAGGGCCAGGGCCTTGGCCTGGGCGAACAGGGCGTCGCCCTCGGCGCGAACCTTTTTGGCCTGCTCGGTCTGTTCCTGGAGGAGGACATCATTGAGGCGTTTCGTCAGCTTGTCCCGGATGACCCGGTAGTCCTTGTTGGTGGGGTCCAGTTCCAGGGCGACGATCAGCTTGGCGTCGGCTTCTTTCAGGTTGCCGGCG
>CANIXE010000251.1 GCA_947470885.1 Planctomycetota bacterium | reverse complement strand
CTAGTCCAACCTCTTGCCTTCTCCGCGTCTCCGCGTCTCCGCGTGAATTCATCGCCGGATTTAGGTTGAGACAGCCAAACAACTTGACTCCTGCACGCGAGCCGGCGGTTCAGCGTCCTAGCAATGACGGAACATGACTGGACGGAATTGAGATTATTTGGGGCAAATTCTGAACATCAGAACCGCCTACTGGACCTTCATTTCCACCGGGGCATCCAACAAGATCGCCTCGCCCTGACCTCGATCACCCCGGATCCGAACTTTCCACGCTCCAGTTCGGCCAGGAGTTAGCACCAGCGGAGTAATTAGGTCATTCCACGGCACCAGACGATCACCTGCGGCATCATTCGGACGTTGAAGCTCCACCGTGACACGCTCCACCACCGGACCTTGGTAGCTCAGACGGACATTGGCACCGTCGAGGGTCCAGGCGAAGACACCGCCGGCCGCGGCCAGGGCCTGGCGCTGGGCCTTGTCGTGGTCCAGGCGCTGGCTGGCCAAGTAGGGCCGGTCATCGCTGCGGGCCAGGTGGGCCTGCTTTGCCAGGATGATCAGAGTCACATTGGGGATCAAGCAGATCGTCAGGGCGATGATCGGGATCAGGTACCAGCGGAACGCCGGGGCCTTCGTTCCGCCATCCGCCCCGACGGGGGCCGGCACGCCAACGACGACGGGGGCAGTCCCCATGTCAGTAATTGACCGGGTTGTCTTTTTCCCGGGCGGGATCGATGGCCTTGCCCGGGATCGCTCCGGCACGATTCAACGAGATGATATAGATCGTCAGGTTGTTCATGTCGTCGCTGCTCAGAGCATTCTTCTGGGCTGGCATAGTGCCATTGCCCCGGCCATTGGCGATGACGTCGTAAATCTCGGTCATGTTGGAACCGTAGATCCAGTACTTGTCCCGGAGGTTCGGGCCGATCAGGCCGGCGCCCTCGGCACCGTGGCAAGCAGCGCAGCCGACCTTGCCGTACAGCGCCTTGCCGGCAGCGATCCGCTCGGCGTTGGTGCTGAGGGGACGTAGCTGGGCCTCGGTGAGCGGACCGGTGGCGTTCTTGGCCTTCAGTTCATTCAACTGGACCATTTCGGCCTTCCACTTGTCGCCACCCAATTTGCCCGGTCCCCAATGGTAATGCAGGGCGTAGCCGATGGCCCACACCAGGGTACCCCAGAACAAGAGGTTAAACCACAAGGGCGGATCGTTGTCGAGTTCGCGGATGCCGTCGAAGTCATGGTGCAGCTCGGTGCCGTCCAGGTCAGGACCGGTGCCGGTGGTTTGGTGCTGGGGGTCGCTCACGGGAGGGTTCCTTCATCTTCCAGGGCCAGACGTTCCATGCGGCGGTGGTGGTCCCGCCGACGGTCGGTGAGCAGATGCACGGTAACGAGAATGGAGACGGCAACAAAGATCAGGAGGCTGATCACCGGCATGGCCATGGTCAGGGCTTCCGGCGGATGGACGAGGAATTCGCGCATCTCACTTCCTTTCCACGGCGGCGGTGTTCTTGCCCAGGTCGGTGCCCATGCGCTGGAGATAGGCGATCACCGCGGTGATCTCCTTCTTCGCCAGGTCGGGAACCTTCGCCAGGTCGGGATCCTTGGCCAGCTCCGCGGCGACCACCGCGGCCTGGGCCTGGGCCACCGCCGGGGCATCCGCCAGCACTTCCTTGCTGTACGGGGTGTACAGCGGGGCCGCGGCGAGGACCTGAACCCGGCTGTTCAGGGTCGAGGTGTCCAGGTCATCCGCCGCCAGCCAGGGGTAATTGGGCATGATCGAGCCTTCGATCATCGACCGGGGACGAACCAGATGCCGGTAGTGCCAGATGGCCGAGGGCCGGATCACACCTTCCCGGGCCAGGTCCGGACCAGTGCGCTTGCTGCCCCAGAGGTGGGGCCGGTCGTAGATGTGCTCGCCGGGCTGGGTGTAGGTGCCGTAGCGTTCCGTTTCCGCCCGGAGGGTGCGGACCATCTGGGTATGGCAGTTGTTGCAGCCTTCCCGGATGTAGATGTCCCGACCGGCCAGCTCCAGCGGAGTATAGGGCTGGATCGAGCTGATCTTGGGGGTCATGGAACCCTGGATCATGCTGGGGACGATTTCCAGGACGCTGCCCACTGACAGGGCGATGGCGCTCAGGATAACCAGGGCCAAGGGCCAACGTTCAATCAGACCGTGGAAAGCGGCTGTCTTGCCCAGGGGCTTCGCGCCCGGGGCCGAGATGCTGGCGATGAAGGCCTCGTCGGACTGCATCGGCGCAACTTTGACCACATCGTCCTCGGTCTTGCCGGCACTGATGGTCTTGAAGACGTTGAACAGGCCAATGATCATGCCCACCAGGTACAGCAGGCCACCCAGAAGGCGCAGGTGGTACCAGGGGATGCTGGCGCGGACGACATTCATGAAGTCCGGATGGACCAGATGGCCCTGGTCGTCAAACCACAACTGCATGACGCCCTGGAGGATGCCACCCACCCACATCGCCACGACGTAGATGAACACACCCGCGGCGGCCAGCCAGAAATGGACATTCACCAAGGTCTTGGACCACATCGGGGTCCGGGTGATGCGGGGGATCAACCAATAGGTCATGCCGAGGACGAGGAAGCCGACCCAGCCCAGGGCACCGTTGTGGACGTGGCCGATGGTCCAGTCGGTGTTGTGGCTGAGGGCGTTCACCTCACGCAGGGAGAGCAGGGAGCCCTCCAGGGTGGTCATGGTGTAGGCGGTGATACTGGCGACGTAGAATTGGAGCACCGGATCGGTGCGGACCCGGTCCCACCGGCCACGCAGGGTTAGGTAGCCATTGATCGCCCCGCCCCAGCTGGGGGCAATGAGCATGATACTAAACACCACACCCAGAGTCTGGGCCCATTCGGGCATCGACGAGTTCAGCAGGTGGTGGGGACCGGCCCAGATGTAAATGAACAGCAGGGACCAGAAATGGAGGATGGACAGCCGGTAGCTGTACACCGACTGCTCGGCGGCCTTGGGCAGGAAGTAGTACATCAGGCCGAGGAATGGCGTGGTCAGGAAGAACGCCACCGCGTTGTGGCCATACCACCACTGGACCAGGGCGTCCTGCAGACCGGCGTACACTGGGTAGCTGTGCCAGAGGGAATAGGGGATGCCCAGGCTGTTGACCACATGGAGCATGGTGATGGCGATCAGGGTCGCCACGTAGAACCAGATCGCGACGTACAGATGGCGTTCCCGGCGGACGGCGATGGAACCCATGACATTGGTGGCGAAGATCAACCAGACCACGGCGATGGCGATCTTGATCGGCCATTCCAGTTCGGCGTATTCCTTGCTGGTGGAGATGCCCAGGGGCAGGGTGATTGCAGCGGAAACAATGATCAGCTGCCAGCCCCAGAAGTGGACCCAGGACAGGGTGTCATTGAACAGCCGGGTTTTGCAGAGGCGCTGGAGCGAATAGTAGACGCCGGCGAAGATACCGTTGCCGGCGAAGGCGAAGATCACCGCGTTGGTGTGAAGCGGGCGCAGACGGCCGAAGCTGATCCAGGGCAGATCAAGGTTCAAAGCCGGGAAGGCCAGCTGGGCGGCGACGATGACGCCGACCAAGAATCCCACAACACCCCAGATCATGGTGGCGATGAGGAACGCCATGACGATCCGGTTGTCATACCGGACCGTGTCCAGGGCGCCGGACGGGGTGGGATGGTTGGGCGATGGGTCGGCGCTCATGGGATTCCGGGGTTCAGCGGTGGACTGGTCAAGAAAGGATAGGGATCAATGGCGGAGGGTGGGATCAACCGGGTCGGCAGCCGGATCGTCCCCCAGCATCCGCTGGGCAGGCGTTTCCAGATCGTCGAACTGACCGCTGCGGATGCTCCAGACGAGGGCCAGGATGCCGACGCCAAAAGCGCCCATCGCCAAGCCCGTCAATAATCCCAGCATGCCCATGGGCGATCCCCGTTCTTGGGGGCACGCTAGCCGGCAAGCGTGTTTTGTAAATGTATCTTCTTGTCTCGATGTCTACATAAACCAACTGCTTATCTAGTATTTATAAGAACATCTAATTATCCAGTTATCTACATTCTTACCTTGTGGGCACCCCAGGGACCGCACACTTAATCCCCATGAGTGAACGGCTGGTCCCTGAAGCGCTTT
>CANIXE010000250.1 GCA_947470885.1 Planctomycetota bacterium | reverse complement strand
TGTCGTTCACTTCGACCGCTGGTGGAACCCGGCGGTGGAGAACCAAGCCACAGACCGAGCCTTTCGCATCGGCCAACAGCGGCAGGTCATGGTCCACAAGTTCGTCGTCCAGGGCACCATCGAGGAAAAAATCGACGCCATGATCAACGACAAGAAGCGCCTGGCGGATGATCTGCTGGAGGCCGGCGGCAGCGGTGAGGTACGTCTCACCGATCTGAGTGATGACGATCTGTTGCGTCTGGTCCGCCTGGACCTGAACTCCGCCCTCAGTGAAGGATGAGCAATGTACCATCAATGGGCGCCCTATGTCCCCGTCGCCGAACGCCGCCGCAAAGCCGCTGCGAAAATGGCGAAACAGGCCAAGAAGGGCAAGATCATCAGTCCGGTGCGAATCGAAGGCCGGGCGATCACCACCACGGTGTGGGGCAAGGCCTGGTGCACCAACCTCGAGCGGTATAGCGACTACGCCAACCGCCTCCCCCGGGGCCGAACCTACGTCCGCAACGGGTCGGTGGTCCATCTTCAAGTCCATCCCGGCCGGATTGAGGCCCAGGTGAGCGGCTCATCGCTGTATGAGACCTCCATCACCGTGAAGCCCCTGGGGGCAGCTTGCTGGAAACGCCTGTGTGAGGATTGTGCGGGAGGGATCGATTCCCTGGTGGAATTGCTCCAGGGTCGGTTCGCCAACGGGGTGATGGAACGCTTGTGCCGCCAGGGGGAGGGCCTGTTCCCGGTGCCCAAGGATATCCACTTCGACTGCTCTTGCCCGGATGGCGCTTCTATGTGCAAGCATGTGGCGGCGGTACTGTATGGCATCGGCGCCCGCTTCGACCACCAGCCGGAACTGCTGTTCACCCTGCGCCAGGTGGATGCCAGCGACCTGCTGGCCAAGGCCGGGGCCGGCATCTCCATCGCCAGCGCCGCGTCAGAGCGGATCTTGGAGACCGACGATGTTGGTGCCTTGTTCGACCTGGACTTGGATACCGGCGCAGGGGAGTCCGCCCCGGTGGCACCTGCGCCGATACGAAGCCAGGCCAAACCCAAGGCGGTGAAAAAGGCCCCCCGGCCCGCGACGCCGACGGTCACCCGGGCCACATCGGCGGGACGTATCCGGGTGGCGCCCAAGCCGTCCCGGACTCCCCAACAGCGGTTGGTGGATGCCCTGGGGCAGCACGGATCCCTCGATAATGCCGCCGCCCGGGCCATCACCGGTCTGGGATCCACCGAGGTGCGTCTGCTGCTCCAAGGCCTGGTGGCAAAAGGGCTGGCCAGAACCATCGGTCAAAAGCGTAGTACGCGCTACGTCTCTGCAGGCAAAACCCGGGAATGAGGTCGGGCGTTCAGGCCTTGGTCTCCCGCAGGTTGATGGAGCACCACACCCCGCCCAGGAATCCCCCCAGGTGCATCTGCCAGGACACCTGTGTTCCGGCCATCCCCGGGACCATCCCCGACCAAGCGCCGCCATAGAGCAGAATCACCAGGATCGCCAAGAGGATGCTGACGAAGTCCCGGCGGAAGATGCCATTGCCCAACAGGAAGCCGATCAGGCCGAAAATCACCCCGCTGGCCCCCACATGGCAGGTGGCGGGGTCGCCAATCAGAAAGGTCAGCAGGCCGCTGGTCAGGGCCGACCAGCCCACAGCGATCCAGGTCAGGCGGTGGCTGTATTTGAGGGAGGCCCACAAGAGGATCAGGATCCCCAGGGAATTCGCTGCCAGGTGGGCGAAGCCGGCATGGAGAAACGGTGCACAGGGGATGCCCAGGACGCCACCCCGCCAGGTCTGCCACTGGTCCCAGGGGGCGCTCCAATGGAGGGGGCGCAGGCCGAATTGGTAATCCAGGACCCCACCCCCCAGCCAATGGGTCCGGGGAATGCCGATGGAGGGGCCCCAGACAAAGGTCAGGGCCACATCCAGGAACTCGATGGCCCAAAGCACCGCGAGCCAGCGCAAGACCTGGGAAAGGTCCTGGACTGGCTCGCGGCGGGCGGGCATGAAAATGTGCCGACCGGCTTACTTGGACTGGGGGATCACGACGATTTCAACCCGGCGGTTCTTCGCCCGGTTGGCATCGCTGCTGTTGGGGGTCACGGGGCGGAACTCGCCGTAGCCGGCAAAGCCCATCTCCTTGGGTTCCAGGCCGCGTTCCAGCAGGTAATGGAGAACGGATTGGGAACGGCCACCGGACAGGTCCCAGTTGTCGGACCATTCGTCCTTCGCCCGGGTGATCTTGGTGTCGTCGGTGTGGCCTTCGACCCGCACCGCGTGGTGGGGGTACTTTTCCTTGATCAGGGTCGCGACCTTGGCCAGGGTGGCCTTGGCCTGGCTGCTCAGGTCGGCCTTGCCGGGCTTGAACAGGATCGAGTTCTCGATGGTGATGACGACTTCCACGCCCCGGGTGGAGACCTTGGCGTTGCTGCCCACGGCGGCCTGGTCGGTGGCGGTGTCGTCGGCAGTGCCAGCGTCCTTGGCATTTTTGATGACCGTGCTGGTCTTCTTGCTTTCGCAGTCGGCCAGCTGTTTTTCCAGCTCGCTGATCCGCTTCTGGGCCTCTTCGGCCTCGACCTTCTTGTAATCCAGGTCGCGGTTTCCGCCGCAGCCGGTGAGGTTGAAGGTGGCGGCGGCGATCACCAGGGTCGCAGCGAGGAGGCGGAGCGTGGTCATGGGGGGCTATCTGATGAAGGGTGTGACGAAAGGCAAGGATGTGGGCGGCAACGTGCCGGGGCTTTGGGATCCCGGCAGGGGGCTGGGATCCCGTCGGATCACAGGGCCTTGAGGCGCTCGACCACCGCATCACCCATCTGGGTGGTGGTCAAGATGGGCAGGCCGGGCTGCTTAATGTCGCCGGTGCGCAGGCCATCTTGCAGGACCTTGCGGATGGCCCGGTCGATCAGGGCGGCCTCCTGGTCCAGCTTCAGGCCGTAGCGCAGGAGCAGGGACAGGGTGCCGATCATCGCCAGGGGGTTGGCCTTCTGTTGGCCGGCAATGTCGGGGGCGCTGCCGTGGATCGGCTCGAAGAAGCCCACCGGGCCCCCCACGCTGGCGCTGGCGAGCATGCCGATGGAGCCGGTCAGCTGGCTGGCTTCGTCGCTGAGGATGTCGCCGAAGATGTTGCCGGTGACGATGACGTCGAACTGCTTGGGATCACGGACCAGCTGCATCGCCGCATTGTCGACGTACATATGGCTGAGGGCGACCTGGGGGAACTCCTTGCCCACCCGGATTGCGACTTCGCGCCAGACTTGGCTGGATTCCAAGACGTTGGCCTTGTCCACCGAGCAAACCTTCTTGCGCCGGCCGAGGGCGATCTGGAAGGCCATGCGGACGATCCGCTCAATTTCGTACTCGTGATAGACTTCCGTATTGAAGCCCCGGCGATTCGGACCGGAGCCGTCGATGCCCCGGGGCAGGCCGAAGTAGATGCCGCCGGTGAGTTCCCGGAGGACCATGATGTCGGTGCCCTTGAGGACCTCGGGCTTCAGGCTGCTGGCGTCCGCCAGCTCATCAAACACCACCGCCGGACGCAGGTTGGCCCAGGCGTCCAGCTCCTTGCGCAGCTTGAGCAGGCCGGCCTCGGGCTTGAGGTGGTGGGGCAGGTTCTCCCACTTGGGGCCGCCGATGGCGCCGAACAGTAGGGCATCGCTGTCCTTCACGCCTTTGACCGTGTCGTCCGGCAGGGGGACGCCGGTGGCGTCCAGGGCCGCGCCGCCCGCCAGGTAGTCTTTGGTCGAGAACGTGTGGCCGCACTTGGCGCCCAGGGTATGCAGGACCTTCAGGCCTTCGACGGCGACTTCAGGGCCGATGCCGTCGCCATTGATGACCGAGATGCGGAAATTGGCCATGGGAACCTCTACCAGGGGGCGTTGTCGTGATGGTTGTCAGGGGGCGGGAACGGTAGGTGGATGGGATCCGCCGTCCAGCGTCTAGGAAGGTCCGGACGTCTGGTCGTCCGGTCGTCCGGTCGTCCGGTCGTCAATTAACCTAAATCCGGCGATGGTTTCACGCGGAGACGCGGAGGCGCGGAGAAGACAAGAGGTTGAACCAAAAATCGACGTTCACCAGGTGGGTGATCCGTCGATAACGTTGGTTCAGCGCGAAAGAACGGTGTTCTCCGCGCCTCCGCGCCTCC
>CANIXE010000249.1 GCA_947470885.1 Planctomycetota bacterium | reverse complement strand
TGGCTGCCCCGGTCCGCCAACGCGGTGAGATACTCCCGGGGTGAGGGGAGAAGCCATTGGCCAGCGGGCTTCGACGGTTGGGCCGGAGCTTCGGCGCGGGATTTTGGTTTTAAGTTCTGGGTCGCCCGACTGAGGTGGTCTGGTTCGCCGGATTGGTCCTGGGCTGACCACGGCCCCCGTTTCCCCTTGGTGGCGTTGACGGACAACGATTTGCCGTAGCGGGCATTTCGTTCCTCGCCTGGTTTTTGATGAGGCAGGTATCGAAGGGGGTCGCCCTTGGATTCTTCAAGACCTTCAGTTTTCACTCTGCCCAACAGTTCATTTTCCATCGGAACCACCAAGCCCATGGGCACCGGCGCACTGACAACAGCCGGCGAAGGAGCCATCACTGAAGCGCTGGAAGGCATCGGCGCAGCAGGGGCCAGGATACTGTTTTCATCCTCTGATGCGAGGCTTGGACCATGTCCAATGGTTATGCCGTTGGCGCGACCTTGGTCCGCAGGCAAATCCAGGTCTTTGGCATCGTTGGAAATCCGACGTTCGTATTTTGCCACCGGTGGTGGAATGGCCGCGACTGCGACCGGCGGGACGGCCTCTGTCTCCAGCACATCGTTGTGATGCTGTCGTCTGGCGCCCATGCCTCGCGTCATCGTGACGGATGGCAAAACCAGTCCTCCAATGACGACCAACACCAGACACGCCGCCGACAACCTCCACACCCAGCGGGACATCCGCAGGGGGGGCTTGGCCGCCGCCGCCCAGTGAATCTTTTCACGCCGGGCCGCATCCAAGGTCACCGGCGCCGCCGGCAACGACCGGCGCAATAATTCCTGGGTCGCCCGGATCTGGCCCAAGCGATCCCGCAGTTCTGGACGCTGCTCCAGCAGGTCCTCGATGAACCGGCAGCCCTCGTCGCTCAGGGCGCCGTCGGCATAGGCCACCAACTGGACGTCCAGCAGGCCGTCATCGGTGAGATTCGGTGTCATGGGGTGACTCCCGCAAGTCGGGGGGAGGTGCGCAGGCGGCCCAGGGCCGCGTGCAAAAGGACGCCCACATGGGTCGCGGATTTGTCCAGGCGTTGGGCGATATCCTGGTAGGACAGACCGTCCCGGTAGCGCAGCACAATCGCGGCCCGCTCCAGGGGCGGCAGGGCGGCGACCTCGGCCCAGACCTGGGCGGCTCCATCTGCAGCTTCCACCGGCTTGTCCGGGGCGGCTTCCCGGCCGGGCAATTCCAGGCTGCCCGCATCCTGGTGCCGGCGGTAGGCCCGGGCGCGCAACTGATCCAGGCAGTGGTTGCGAACCACCCGGCACAGCCAACCGCCGATCTGCCCCTGGTCGGCCGCGGCCAGGCGATGGCGCTCTCGGCACAGGGCCAGGAATCCCTCCTGCACCGCATCCTGGGCGGCCTGGGCATTTCCCAGGAGGGCATGGGCCACCCGCAGCAGGTCCGCCTGGTGGCGGTCGATGAGTTCGTTGGCGGCGTCCAGGTCGTTGCCCCGGGCGAAACGCCCTAGGAGGTCGACATCTGGGACAGGTCGTTCGACCTGGACTTCGGGGGTTACAGATACGTCCACGGTCAACCAACGATCAGGGGGAAGGTTTCTTAGCCGGAAAGTTCTCGGCGGGAGATTGGCCGAGGGTGATCGGGGGCCAAGGACGGAAATCTGGGTCCGTACCGGCCCATTATACCTTCTAGACAGGAACGAACTGATGGCTCCCCGGGAGCGCCGGCCTCCAGGCCGGCTCGGGTCTCTTCAAGCCGGCCTGGAGGCCGGCGCTTCCGGCTCGGGTCTCTTCGAGCCGGCGTGGCCGCCGGCGCTCCCGGAAAAACCTCAACGGCGCAAAAGCACCCAGGCCAGGATCCCGGTGACCACCAGGGCCGCCACCACCACGCCTACCAACAGCAGCACACCACTCCGCTTCCGGCGCAAGCTGCGGATTCGCGCCACATTGCTGGGATCACCGGCGCACAATTGGAGTTCCTGGACGAAGCTGGCGGCGTGTTCGGGGCGGGCGTCCGGGTTTTTGGCCATGGCCCAAAGAATCAATTCGGCGATGGCCGGAGACAGATCGGGGACGAGAGTCCGGGGATCGGGCACCGGATCCCGGACCACCTTGTTCATCACCTCGTGGTAATTCTTGCCGGAAAACGGCGTCTTGCCGGTGACGGCATGGAAAAAGGTCGCCCCCAGGCCGTACACGTCCGCCCGGTGGCTCACGGATCTGGCATCCAGCACCTGTTCCGGGGGCATGTAGGCCGGTGAACCCATGGCCGTGCCCACCATGGTCATCCCCGCACCGTCAGCGGCCTCCCCGGGCTTGGCGAAACCCAGGTCGATGAGCTTGGCCACCCCACCTGGGGTCAGCAGGATGTTCGCCGGCTTGATGTCCCGGTGGATGATCCCGTGGCCTTGCAGGTGTTCGAGGGCCTTCCCCACCTGGGCGATGAGGTGGGCGGCCTCCCGCCAGGGCAGCTTGCCCCGGGCCTGGATCACCGCCTCCATGCTGGCCCCCTCCACCAGTTCCATCACCAGGTAGTGGATGCCGTTGTCACATCCGCCCCCCATGATGGTGGCGATGTTCGGGTGCTTGATTTTCTGACCGAGTTCGATTTCCCGCTGATGGCGCAGGACATTTTCCGCATCCTGGGCGGCCAACGAGGTGAGCATCTTGATCGCCACCGGCAGGCCGTCAGCCGTCCGTTTGGCCCGGTAGACCGCGGAAAGCGCCCCGGAGCCCGCCCGGCGGGCAAGCACACAACCGCCGATGGTCCGGCCAATGAGGGGATCAGACGTCGGGGTCGGCGGGGCGGCCATGGGAAGAGGCTACTCTATTTTATCCCGCCCCGCCAGGGCTGGAAGTGGGCCCTCGGCCATCCTGGCTGACTACCTGAGCCCATCGTTTGCTAAAACTCCCACGTCAGGGGCTAACCGGAATGGCGTTTAGTATCGCAGGAATGGGTGGATTTTCCTGGGAGCGCCGGGCACCAGCCCGGCTCGCATGCCTCTTGGGCCGGGCTGGTGCCCGGCGCTCCCAGGGCGTTAATAAAATCCTCCCGGGAAAGAAAGCAGACGCTTGCATTCATAAAAGAAAGCACACGCTTCCAATCATCATGGGACGCCGCCCTTTTGTTCGGGAACAGATCCTCAACGCCGCCTTCGACCTGATGGCGAAGCGGGGCTACGAAGCCGTGTCCACTCGGGAAATAGCCACCGCCGCCGGGGTCGGCTCGGCCTCGATGTTCAAGCATTTCCCCACCAAGGAGGACCTGGGCCGGGCGCTGTACGCCCTGGCCCTGGCGCCGATCCAGGCGGGCTTCCGGGACCTGGCCGGCCCGCCAGCGGACGTCGCCGCCACCGCCCTGGCCTTCCTCTACCGCTCCTACGACGAACGCCCCCGGGCCCTGGCCCTCCTGGTGTTCCCGCCCCACGACTTCACCCCCTGGGAAGTCGACCGAACCAATCCCGACAGCCCCCGCAGCCACCTCCAGCGCGCCACCGGCCTGGATGACGACGGCGAGGCCATCCTCTGGGGGGCCATGACCGGCCCCCTCATCGACCGCTACCTGCGCCGCCGCGACGGCGAGATGTCGCCCCTGGCCGCCGCCCACGCGGCCCGGATCCGTGCCCTGATTCCGTAAGGAGAACCGCCATGCGTTCACGAAACGTCCTCTTCGCCCTCGCCTTGGTCATGGGCATATGTTGCCTGGGATTCATCACGGCGTGCACCCGTCACCGGGATTTTTCAGCCTCAGGTCGCGGCATGGTGGCCATGTCGGTGGCCGCCGCTCCAGCCATGCGGGTCGCCGTGATGGACCACCGTCCAATCGGCGACCGGGACCTGGGCAAGGGCGCCGGTGGCGAAAAGCTCGGGGATCACAAACGCTCGGATCCAGACGCCGATGAGGAAATGCGTAATGCCCCAATAGATCCCTGGAGCGGCGAACGCTATCCCACCACGGTGGACCTGCCCTTCGTCGCCACATCCAATCCCGGCGGGGATGCCTCGACCTTCGGCCTGGATGTGGACACCGCCAGCTGGTCGTTGGTCCGCCGGTACCTCAACAATGGTCGGCTGCCCCCCGCCGGCGCCGTACGTTCCGAGGAACTCATCAACGCCTTCACCTACCGCTACCCGACACCGGGTGAC
>CANIXE010000248.1 GCA_947470885.1 Planctomycetota bacterium | reverse complement strand
CGCCGCTGTCGGATCAGAACACCTTCGTCTACGCCGAGTGAGCCGTTCATGAGCACCACGCCCCGACTCGCGCACCCCCTGAAGACCCGCCGGGCCATCGACATCAAGTCCGAGCCGATCAACGGCTACAAGGGCGTCGACCTGGGGGACGGCAACCAGCTGGTATCCCTGCGCATGGCCATCTGTCAGGCGCTGTATGAGGAAATGCTCCGGGACCATTCCATCTATGTGATGGGCGAAGAGGTCGCGGAATACAATGGCGCCTACAAGGTGACCAAGGGTCTGTTGGATAAATTCGGGCCGGATCGGGTCCTCGACAGCCCGATCACCGAAGCTGGTTTCACCGGTCTGGCGGTGGGCGCGGCAATGACCGGCCTGCGTCCGGTGATCGAATTCATGAGCTGGAACTTCAGCTTTGTGGCCTTCGACCAGATCATCAACAACGCCTCGAAGATGAGCTACATGACTGGCGGCATGTTCTCGGTGCCCCTGGTGATGCGCGGCCCCAATGGCGCCGGGCCCCGGGTCAGCTCCCAGCACAGCCACGCGGTGGAGGCCCTGTATAGCCACTTCCCCGGCCTGATCGTCATCAGCCCAAGCACACCCTATGACGCCAAGGGCCTGTTGAAGACCGCCCTGCGCCAAAACAGCCCGGTCGTGTTCCTCGAAAACGAGATGATCTACAACGTGGAACAGGAAATTCCCATCGCGGAATACCTGATCCCGTTCGGTCAGGCCGACCTGAAACGCACCGGCAGCGACTGCACCATCGTCGCCTTCAGCCGGGGCGTTCACTGGGCCTTGGAAGCCGCTGAGGAACTGGCCAAACAGGGCATCGAGTGCGAGGTCGTGGATCCCCGCACCACCAAGCCCCTGGACATCGACACCATCATCGCCTCGGTGCGCAAGACCAGTCGCTGTGTCGTGGTGGAGGAATGCTACAAGACCTGCGGCATGGGGGCCGAGATTGCCGCCCTGCTCCAGGAGCACTGCTTCGACGAATTGGACGCCCCGGTGGGCCGGGTAACCACGGCGGAAAACCCCATGCCCTACGCCGCCAACCTGGAACACGAGACGCTGCCCAAGCCCCACCGCATCATCGAAGCGGTCAAGAAGGCCTGTTACCGCTAGGCGGCTCTTGCCAGCCCGTTACGCCCCCGCGGACCCGTCCAGACCCCCTCTAACGCTTTCGCTTCAGGACGCCTTCCATGATCATCGAACAGCTCATGCCCGCCCTCTCCCCGACGATGACCGAGGGCACCCTCGTCGCCTGGAAGGTGAAGAAGGGCGACACCGTCAAGGCCGGTGCGGTCCTCGCCGAGATCCAGACCGATAAGGCCGTGGCAGACTGGGAATGCTCGGACGGTGGCACCGTCGCTGAGATCCTGATTCCCGCCGGGGCCAACGCCCTGGTCAACATGGTGGCAGCGATTCTCACGACCAAACCGGATGACGACGTCGCCGCCGCAGTGGCCAAGGCCAAGGCCGCCAATGCCAAGCTCTCCGGAGGCGCTGCCGCTCCAGCCGCGGCACCTGCTCCCGCTCCTGTGGCTGCGCCAGCCCCCGCGCCAGCCCCGGCAAAGCCCGCCGCTCCAGCCAAACCCACCGGCGTGCGCCTGAGCCCGGTGGCGGCCAAGATCGCCGCCGCCCTGGGCGTGGACCTGCGCCAAGTCAAAGGCACCGGCCCGGATGGCCGGATCGTCAAAGCCGACGTGGAAGCCGCCGCCAAGGCCGGTAGCGCCAAGATCGGTGCCGCTCCCGCGGCCAAGGCGGAAAAGCCCAAACTGAAAGTCCTGCGCGCCGACGGTCAGGCCCAGACCACCGTGGGCATGTCGGCGATGCGCCAGATCATCGGCAAGCGCCTGCTGGAATCCAAGACTCAGATCCCCCATTTCTACGTCACCGAATCCATCGAAGTGTCGGCCCTGTCCGCCCTCCGGGAGCAGATCAACCTGCTGGACGGGATGAAAGTCACGGTCAATGACCTGATGGTTCGGGCCGTGGCCCTGACCCTGCGGGCCCATCCCAAACTCTCGGCCACCTTCCATGGCGACCGGATCGTCCAGCACGACAGCGCCGACATCAGCGTCGCCGTGGCCATCCCCGACGGCCTGATCACCCCCATCGTGTTCAAGGCCCACACCAAGAACCTCCGCCAGATCGGTGACGAAGTCCGGGCCCTGGCCAAGAAAGCCGCGGAAGGCCGGTTGCAGCCCGGGGAATTCCAGGGCGGCAGCTTCACCATCAGCAACCTGGGGATGTTCGGCATCGAGCAGTTCTGCGCGATCATCAATCCGCCCCAGGTGGCCATCCTCGCGGTGGCCGGCACCAAGGACGTCCCGGTGATCAAGAACGGCCAGGTCGTCCCGGGCAAGACCATGCAGGTCACCCTGTCCGTCGACCACCGGGCGGTGGATGGCGCCGATGCAGCAGCCTTCCTCAAGACCCTGCGGGAATTGCTGGAAGCCCCGGCAACGCTCTTGATCTGAGTGGCCCAGGTCCTGATCGGACTACTTTTTTTCATTCTACGAAAGACATCCCATGGCTGACTTCGAGGTTCTCGTCATCGGCGCCGGTCCTGGCGGCTACGTCGCCGCGATCAAGGCGGCCCAGCACGGCAAGAAGACCGCCGTGGTGGAACGGGAGCACCTGGGGGGCATCTGCCTGAACTGGGGCTGCATCCCCACCAAGGCCCTGCTGAAAAGCGCCGAGGTGCTGGACGGCCTGCGCCACGCCAAGGATTTCGGCCTGAAGGCGGACAACGTCGGCCACGACTTCCCGGCGGTGATCAAGCGCAGCCGGGATGTGGCCAACGGCATGGCCAAGGGCATCGATTTCCTGCTCAAGAAGAACAAGGTCAGCATCGTCAACGGCACCGCCGCCTTCGTCGACGCCCACACCGTGGCCGTGACCAAGGCCGACGGCTCGGTGCAAAACGTGACCGCCGACAAAATCATCATCGCCACCGGCCATAAGCCTCGCACGTTCCCCCATTTGCCGGTGGATGGCAAGCTGGTGGTGAACTACCGGCACCTGTTGGGGGGCACGACCCAGCCCAAGTCCCTCCTGGCCATCGGCGCCGGGGCCATCGGCATGGAGTTCGGCTACTTCTTCAGCACCCTGGGCACCCAGGTGACCATCGTCGAGGTGATGGAGCAGGTCCTGCCCGTGGAAGACACGGAAATCGCCAAGGTGGTAGAACGGGAATTCACCAAGCGGGGCGTGGCCATCAAGCTTGCCACCAAGGTGGTGAAGTTGGAACTGAAGCCCGCCTCCGTCGTGGTCACCCTGGAAAAGGGCGGCGTCACAGAAACCATCGAAGTCGACCAGGTCCTGGTGGCGGTGGGCTTCCTCGCCAACACCGAGGGCCTGAATCTGGACAAGGCCGGGGTGAAACTGGACGAACGGGGCTTCATCCAGGTGGATGCCGACCAACAGACCACCGCCCCCGGGGTCTACGCCATCGGCGACGTGGCCGGCAAGCAGTTGCTGGCCCACAAGGCCAGCTTCGAGGGCGAGGCCGCCGTGGCCCACCTCAGCGGCCATTCCCAGCGGGTGGACTACACCCAGATCCCCGGCTGCACCTACTGCCAGCCCCAGGTCGCCAGCGTGGGCGTCAGCGAGCGCAAGGCCAAGGAGCTGGGCCGGCCCATCAAGATCGGCCGTTTCCAGTTCGTCGCCTCGGGCAAGGCCAAGGCCATCGGCCATCCCGAAGGCCTAGTGAAACTGATTTTCGACGCCGAGCACATGCAGCTCATCGGCGCCCACCTCGTCGGCTACGATGCCACGGAAATGCTCGCCGAACTCAGCCTGGCGATGAAGCTGGAGAGCACCGCCACCGAGCTGATGCTCACCGTCCACGCCCATCCGACCCTGTCCGAGGCGGTCATGGAAGCGGCGGCGGATGCCCTGGGGATGTGCGTCCACCAGTGACAGGGCGCCGCATTGGAACGCTGGATGGCCATGACGGAGCACTCTATGCGGCGCCAGTCCGGTCGTCCACCAGCAGTGAGTCTTTCCGATAGTTCTGCTGAACATTTGGCTTCAATGACAACCGTACGACCGGACATTTTCATTAAGGTCCCCTGCCACCAGTGATGCCCCGGGCTGGCATCCAGGGGCAGTCCTGTTAGGTTGGCACAATGCGTTGCTGCTCAGCCCATACGGAACTGCCCGATCCCTTCGAAGCCGGT
>CANIXE010000247.1 GCA_947470885.1 Planctomycetota bacterium | reverse complement strand
GGCTCCTCGACATGCCTGGGAATGTCCGGGAATGGGTGGAGGATGCCTGGGATGGAAAACGTCCCCACGGTACTCAGGCGACGACCGATCCCTGTGAAACCTTCGGTGGATTCCAAGTCGTGCGTGGAGGTGCCTGGGATACTCCGCCCCATGCCGCCCGCAGCGCCGCCCGCAGCGCCGTGGACCCCCAGATCCGGGACGAACGCATTGGCTTCCGCCTCGTCGTAGGCAAATAGTATGTTTCTGCAGGGATCCCCCGATTCACCTCTGGCGCGAAACCAACTTCCTCTCTAGGATAAAGGAAAGGGACTTATGGTGAGCGCTCTCCGTATCCTCGTTGTTGATGACCGTCTTGAGACGATCTCAGCCCTTGTTGACCAATTACAGGCCTTGCGTCACGTGGTCGATACCACCGATAGCAGCATGGAGGCCCTGTCATTGGTCGCGCGGAAAACTTCCGCCGGCCATCCCTACCATCTGATGATCAGCGACCTCAACATGCCGCTGCTTGATGGCGTTGGTTTAGCCAAGGAATTGCGCCGTCGCGGCGAACATCTGGCGATCGCCCTGATCAGCGGTTACGGATCCTCACCCGCCAAGATTCGTACCGAGGCCTCGGATCTCCGCCTGGCGGGCATCCTCGGAAAGCCCCACAACCCCCAGGAAGTTCTCCAACTGCTCAGTCGGATTCAGCCACCACCTGGCGAGCGTCTCGGTTCAACCGAGCAAACCGATCCCAATGCGTTCTTTGGGACTGGGCGCATCACCAGGACCCTGGACCCTAACGCCCGCCCAGAAGAGGGTGCCCTGGCCCGCGCTCGCCTGGATCAACGCGATCAAACGGCCCCGGTGGATATGGACGCCTTGCTCAACAAAGCGACACCACCCCCCGCGAAAACTTCGCGAGCAGAGGTCGAGCCGGTGGCTCCGGAGTTTGCGGAAAACACTACGGAATCCCCGGTAGTCACGCGGCGATCTCGGACCCCTGACCCAACGTCGTACTATCAGCCGAATGGCAATCTGGGGACCACCAGTTCTTTCTATAAACGGCCAAAGACGGATCCCTTTGTCACCGCCCATGGCGTTGTTGACCCCAAGGCGGCGACCCCTCCGCCGGGGACCAGTCGGGATCCCGTGACAGGTCACTATAAGCGCCAGCCCAGTGGTCTCTACCAACCCGAGCCGAATCCCATCCCGGGAACCACCTCCCGTTTTCGGCGGGACACCAACACTCCCACCAATCTCCCCGGCGAAACCTCGTCCTTTACCCCACCGGGGCAGCCAAGCCTCCCACCGGCCGGGGGCATCACCTCGGGATTCCGTCGCAGCCTTACCGGTCGGAAGGGCGCCGCACCCGCCCCGGTTCCGCCATCGACCAGTCCTGGCACCAGGGTCACGCCCACGCCGCCGGTGACCACCCAGACCTGCACCGTGTCCTGCGCCCATTGCAACGGATTGTTCCAGGTGCTCGTCAAACCAGCCGCCTACACGGTGCTCTGTGTCCATTGTGGTCAGCTGAACCGCATCGATCCCCTGCCCAATCGCTGAGACCGCCGCGCGTGCCCTCGGCGCCCTCCCCCGGTCAATGACGGGTGAAGGGCATGACGGTGGCCGGTGGCAGGTTCATCCACACCCGCCGCCCGGGCTGAGGATTCAGCCCCGTCAATTCCAGGCGGCTGAAGGCCCGGGTCGAATAGGTGAATTGGATGAAGGGCCGACCAACGGGCAGGACTTCCACCACCGCCGCAATAATCGCCTGAGTGATGTCCCGGGGCAGGGACAACAACGGCAAGCCACTGACAACAGCGCCAACATTTTCCAGGGGAATCCCGTGTTCCCGAAGCAACTGCGGAAGTTGGGAAGCACACCCCTGCAAAATCTGTACCCCGGGAAGCTCCCGGCGCAGTTGGGTGGCGAAATGATCGTTCATCTCAATGGCAATAATCGGATTGTCCGGAAACATCAACAGCAGTTCCCGGGTACATACACCGGTGCCAGGGCCCAATTCGATGATCACCTGCCCCGGCGACAATTCACCGACGGCCTGGGACATCTTCCGGGCCAGCCGACGAGTGCTCGGCATCACGGCACCGGTCTCCCGCCACTTTCGTGCCGCCTGACGAACGAACGAAAGCGTTTGATGCATTCGATGAAGTGAATCGCCATGCATCAGCGGATCAACACCAGACCCGCCGCGCCGACACCAGTACACCCATCACCGACGGGGCGGAGGAAGCAGGGAATCCGCCGGTCGGGGATCCGGGGCGGAGGGTTCTGGAGTCGCCCCATGATCCGAATCGGTAGCCCGAGCCTTGGCGATGAGGTCATCCATGGTCGTCCGCTTGTACTCCACGTCGTCGTAAACGAAGGAGAGTTGGGGCAGCAGGCGCGTATGCACCACCTTGGCGTAGGCCCGCTGCACAAACGGACGCGCCGCGTTGAGGGCCTGGGAGGCCAAATTCCGGGCCTGGGGATCGCCCAGAACCGTGAAATAGGCCTTGGCCTCATGGAGGTCATCGGTCATCACCAAGCGGGTGATGGTAATGAAGCCCAAGCGGGGGTCGCTCAGTTGCTGCTGAACGCAGACCGCGACCTCCCGCAGGAGGAGGCTTTCGAGCTTGGCTTTACGATTGTCCGCCATGGATCAGGTCCCCGCCGCACGGCGGACGACCTTCTCCTTGGTGAAGAACTCGAAGATGTCGCCGACGGCGATGTTCTCGAAGTTTTCGACCGTAAGACCACACTCGAAGTCACGTTTGACTTCCTTGACGTCCTCCTTGAAGCGCCGGAGCGTTCCGACCTTGCCGGTGTGGAGAATCTTGCTGTCGCGGGTGATGCGCATGTGCGCATCGCGGCGGACCAGACCATCGGTGACGAACAGACCGGCGACCACACCCACCTTGGTGATGGTGAAGGTCTGACGGACATCGGCGTGGCCAATGATGATGTCGCGGTACTCGGGTTCGAGCATGCCGTGCTGGGCATTGCGCAGATCGTCGAGCAGTTCGTAGATGATGGTGTAGATGCGGATGTCGAGACCGAGGTCATCGGCCATCATGCGCGCCTTACCATCCGCCGTGACGTGGAAGCCGAGGACGATGGCCTTGGAGGCCTCCGCCAGGGTCACGTCACTGGTCGTCACACCGCCGACGGCGGAGTGGATGACCGTCATGCGAACTTCATCGCTGGTCAGATCGGCGATGGTCTTGAGGAGCACTTCCAGCGAGCCGGCGGTATCCGCCTTCATCACCAGGCGAATTTCCTTCTTCTTGCTGGCGGCGATATCGCCCATCAGCGTGGCAGCGGTAGTGGTCTTGTTACGGGCCGCCAAATCGCGCTCACGCTTGACGATGGCGCGCTCACCAGCGGCTTCTGCCGCCTGCTTGAGATCGGCCATGACCTGGAAGTTGTCACCAGCGCGGGGCATCTCGGACAGTCCGGTAACCTCGACCGCGTGGCTGGGGCCAGCGATGTCGACGCGCTCACCCTTCCAGTTGGTCAGGCTGCGGACCTTGCCATAACCGGTGCCGGCCAGGACGACGTCGCCCACGGCCAGGGTACCGCGACGGACGAGGAAGGTGGCGGTGACGCCGGTGCCTTCCTGACGACGGGCTTCGATGACGTTGCCACTGGCCTTGGCGAAGTGGTTGGAACGGAGTTCCAGGACTTCGGTTTCCAGGGCCAGGCGCTCGATCAGCTCATCGATACCTTCGCCGGACTTGGCGCTGACGCGCATGATGGCGATTTCGCCGCCCCATTCTTCACCCTGGAGACCATTTTCCGCCAGCTGGCGAACAATCTTCTCCTGGTTGGCGGCGGTGGCCTCGGGCTTGTCGCACTTGTTCATGGCCACGACCACGTTGACCCCGGCGGCCTTGGCGTGATTGATGGCTTCGATGGTCTGGGGCATGACGCCGTCGTCGGCGGCAACCACGATCACGGCCACGTCAGTGATCTTGGAACCACGGGCACGCATTTCGGTGAAGGCCTCGTGGCCGGGGGTGTCGATGAACGTCACCTCCATGCCGGACTTGGTCGTCACGGTATAGGCGCCGATGTGCTGGGTGATGCCACCCGCTTCGCCAGCAGCGACGTTGGTGGTCTTGATGGCGTCGAGCAGGCTGGTCTTGCCGTGGTCGACGTGACCCATGATGGTGACGACCGGCGGACGGGGCGCGAGGTCCTCTTCCTTGT
>CANIXE010000246.1 GCA_947470885.1 Planctomycetota bacterium | reverse complement strand
TTTGTGTGGTCGTCGGGGGGCCCCCCCCGGGCCCCCCCCCCGCCCCCCCCGGCTCGTGCTCAGCCCGATGCCGGCGGGGGCGCCGGCGCTCCCAGGCATTCAGCCGTTATTTGCTGACGGCTGGCTCGACGGGGCTGCCGATCTCCCGGGCGGCATTTTCCAGCCAGCCTTCCAGATCTTTGGCTGCCGCCACCGCCGCCGCCTGCAGGGCTTCTGGTTCATTGCTGACCGCGGTGACATTGCCGGTGCCCTCGCCGGCCCCCAGGCGGGTGCCCTGGCGGGTCGTCAGCATCGCTTCAATGCGGATCCGCACGCTCCAGCTCACCGGGATGTCCCGCACGTCCGAGGCCTGGGCCTGGTAACGTTCCTCCTTGATGGCCAGTTCCAGGCGGGCGGTGCCGGTGTGGCTGGTGCGCCACCCGAGGCGCTCGCTCATCATCCGGTTCATCTCGGTCATCACGTAGACCTGGGTCCGGGGTTGCTGGCCTTGGTTCCCAACCACAGACATCGCCACGGTCTCACCCAAGGGCGCAGGGGGCGTGGGTCGGTAGCAACCGGCGACCCCTAGCAGAGCCAGGGCGGCCAGGGCCAGGCGCCAGCTCATTTCGTCGGCTCTCCCAGGACGCCGGCGGGCCGGGGCAGGCTGTCCAGCTCGGCCCGGGCGGTGCGGCCCTGGGGCGAGGTGCCCTCCCGGGCGATGACCTCTTGATAATACCGGCGGGCGCCGGCGGCCCAGTCCGCCAGGCCTGAGGGCAGGGTCAGCCATTGGAGGATCTTGGGCGAACCCCGGGCCACGTACCAACGGCCGATGGCCAGGTCCCGGTCCTGGTGCCAGCGGCGGATCCGGGTGCGGTAGGCCTCCACCGTGGCGGTGCGCTCGGCGTTGCCTTTGGTTTCGATGGCGGCTTGTTCGACGATGGCGGCCGCAAAAACCAAGGTGCCCAGGTCGTAGTGCTCGCCCCGGTAGGCCACCAGGTGGCTCAGGGCGTATTCGCACAGACCGGTGAAGGTGAGGGCGTGGGTCGGCCAGTCTTCGAGGAATTTCTCATAGCTGCGCCGGGCGGTGATCAGGTCCTCGGTGTCCCCGGACAGCAGCAGGCCCCGAGCCAGGCCCAGGGCGCCCCGGGGAGCCACGTCCACCCGGTCGCCGTGGATCGACAGGAAGCGGAAGATCCGCTTGGCCTCGTGGTCGTTGAAGAACACCCGGCCTTCCAGGTTGATCACGTCCTTGGGGTTTTCCGCCGCCAGGTTCACCGTGCTGGCGAAGTCCTGGGCGTCCTCTGCCAGGCCCAGGGCCCGCTCCATCGCTTCGCCCATGCCCTGGTAGTCCGGCAGGTAGAGCCACAACATCAGCATTTTCTTGCGGACTTCGGCTAGGTTGTTGCCGATGGCGGCGCATTCCAAAGCCAGACGCAGGGCCTCGCCGGCGTACTTGCTGTATGGGACGTCTTCAAAGGCCCGTTCCGCCCGCCAGCGGCCGCGGATCTCGTGTCCGGTGGCGAGGAGTTCCCGGGCTTGGTTCAGCAATTCCAGGGCCCGGGCGTTGTCGAATGCCGACGGGGGGGCGCTGGCCCGGCCAGCCCGGTATTTAGCGGCATCCTCCATCATTTCGGTGTATTGCTTGGAGTCGTTTTCGGACTCGTCCACCGGCTGGTTCATCCGATCGCCGGCGCTGGCGGCGGCCAACCCGCCCACGGGGGCAAGGGCCAGGAGGGTCAGCAGCAATCCGGGAACGGGCTTCAAGCGCATGGTGGGACAGCTTTCGGCGGATGCGGGGGAGTCCACCTGGGAGTTCCCGCCCAGGCCCTGCAACGGAATAAAAAAAGGGATCCGGAAAACCGGATCCCTTTGGTGCCCAGTAGAGGAATTGAACCTCCGACCTTCGCTTTACGAAAGCGCTGCTCTACCGCTGAGCTAACCGGGCGCGGTGGGGGATGATGGAGGGGATCTTTCCGGCGCAACTGGCCGCCATGGGCGGCTTCAGGGTACCTCACTATAAACGTCCGGTCGTCCGGTCGTCATTGAAACCAAGCGCTCAATGGAAAACCCCATTGAAATTTGCAGGTGTGGACGACCGGACGACCGGACTGGCGCCGCAAAGAGTGCTCCGTCATGGACATCCAGCGTTCCATTGCGGCGCCCTGTGGGTGGCTTGGATCTTCTGTCGGGTCGGCAGCCGCCTTGACGTGCCGCCGGGTGTTCAACCATGCGGAACATGACCGACGCCTTCGCCCTCGCGGAACACCTCGCCAAACACCATCAGTCCCATCTCCTTGTCGGGGTCGCAGCCCTGGCCGAGGCGGAACGTACCGTCTATCTCGCCCGTTTGGCCGAAATCGACTGGTTGGAGCTGCATCACCGACTCACGCTCCATACCGCCGGCGACGTCGGCCCTGCCCGGGTCCTGGACCAGGGGGAGCGCCAGCGCCGGAAGGTCGAACTGGAAGCCCTGGGCGAATCGGCCTACGCCGCTGGCCAGGTGGCGGTGCTGATGGTGGCTGGCGGCCAGGGTACCCGTTTGGGCTCCACGGCCCCCAAGGGCTGCCTCCCCGCCGCGCCCCACAGCGGCAAGAGCATCTACCAGCTCCAGGCGGAAAAAGTCCTCAGCCTGTCCCGCCGGGTGAAGAAGGCGGTGCCCTTCCTGGTCATGACCAGCCCGATGACCGATGGGGAAACCAGGGAATTCTTCGCCGCCCACAGCAACTTTGGCCTGGCCAAGGAGCAGGTCCGCTTTTTCAGCCAGGGCACCGTCCCCAGCCTGGACCAGCAGGACCGGGCTTTGATGAGCGGCCCCGGCAAACTGCTGGAGAATCCCGATGGCCACGGCGGTTGCTTCACTGCCCTGGTGAAATCCGGCAACCTGGCTCGCCTGCGCAGCGAAGGGGTCAAGCAGATCGTCTACATCCAGGTCGACAACATCCTGGTGCCGGTGGACGACGCCTTGATGGTGGGCGCCGCCCTCGCCGAAAAGTCCGATGTGTTGACCAAGGTCCTGGAGAAGGCCAATCCCGACGAAAAGGTCGGCCATCTGGTGAAGATCGGTACCCGGGATGCGATCATCGAATACACCGAGCTGACCCCGGAGCAGACCCGCAGTCGCAACGCCCAGGGGGACTTGGTGTATCGCTGGGGCTCCCCGGCGATGCACTGCTGGAGCGTGGACTTCCTTGCCGGTCTGGCGGACCGGGGCTACAAGCTGCCGTTGCACCGCAGCGGCAAGCCCCTCAAGGCCTGGCTGGATGGCAAGATCCAAGAGGTGAAAGGCTGGAAGAATGAGCGCTTCATCTTCGATCTGATCCCCGAAGCCAAGACCTCCATCGGCCTGGCCATCGATCGGGACGACGAGTTTGCGCCCATCAAGAACGCCACCGGCGTGGACAGCCCGGCCAGTGCCGTCGAACTGGCCCATCGGCAATTTGCGGGCTGGCTTGCCGCCGCCGGCGTCAAGCTGTCCCTGCCGCCTGCCGCCCGGATCGAGATCAGCCCCCGCTTCGCCGCCACCAAGAGCCAGTTCCTGGCCCGTTGGGACGGCCGGGTCAAGGAACTGACCGGCGACTACTACCTGGAAGAGTAAGCCCATGCCCGCCGTCCCCAAGACCCTCGCCACCGCCGTCGTCGCCGACGATGAGATCCTCAACCGGGATCTGATGGCGGAATTGCTGCCCCGCCTGGGGATCAGCGTGCGGGTGGCCAAGGACGGTGTGCAGGCGTTGAAGGCCCTGGAGGCTGAGCCCGCGGACCTGCTCATCACCGACATTCGCATGCCGGGGATGGGCGGGCTGAAGTTGCTGCTCAAGGCCAAGGAGAAATGGCCGGACATGCCGGTGGTGATGATGACGGCGTTCGCCAGCGTCGAATCCGCCGTGGAAAGCATGCGCCAGGGGGCCTACGACTACCTGATGAAGCCTTTCGGTCTGGAGCAGGTGGAAGCCCTGCTGCTGCGCCTGAACGAGCGCCAAGGTCTGGTGCGGGAAGTCCGCGCCCTGCGCCTGGAAGTCCGGGATCGGCACAAGGCCCGGATCCTGTTGGGGGAAAGTCCGGCGATGCAGGGCGTGCTGGAAATGGTCGGGCGGGCGGCGAAATCCAACGCCACCGTGCTGGTCCACGGCGAATCCGGCACGGGTAAGGAACTGGTGGCCCGGGCCCTCCACGAACAAAGCCCCCGGGCCAACGGCCCGTTCATCAAGGTGAACTGCGCAGCCCTGA